>JAGAVZ010000286.1 GCA_017941635.1 Cellulosilyticum sp. | reverse complement strand
GGGTGAAGAGATTTCTTGTGTAGGAGAAATGGCAGGCATTTATGCAGGTGAAGAAGTAAAGATTATAGGGACTTGGTCAACTCACCCGATTTATGGGAGACAGATTAAAGTAGACATGCTAGAAAGAAGTATGCCAAAAACAGTTCAAGGAATGGAAAAATATTTAGCTTCTGGTGTTATTAAGGGGATTGGTGCCCGCACGGCTAAAAAAATTGTGAAGCACTTTGGTTTAGATACCTTTAGAATTATAGAAGAAGAGCCTTTGGTTCTTGCACAAGTGAACGGAATTAGTGAGAAGAAGGCACAGGAGATTGGTGAAGTCTTTCATGCACAATATGAACTTAGACGTGCTATGTTATTTTTACAGGATTATGGTATTACACCAACTTATGCCATTAAGATTTACCAACAATATAAAGACCAAACAACAGAGGTTGTCAAAAATACACCATATCGTTTGGTGGAAGATATTTATGGAATAGGTTTTAGAAAAGCGGATGAAATTGCAGCACAGGTTGGTATTGCAAAGGAAGATCCTAACCGTATTAAAACAGGGGTACTTTATCTTTTAACGAATTTCTCTAATAATGGTCATACCTATATGCCTAGAACAATGCTATTAGAAGAAGCGATTAAACTTTTACTGCCAGAGATTTATCAAGAATGTATGCGTATGAACGATTTTGAACATCCATTAGTAGCAAATGCCTTGATAGAACTTGCTATCAATAAGCAAATCATCGTAAAAAACTATGATAACTCGGCATGTGTTTTCTTATCATATCTCTATAATAGTGAGCAAGCAGTTGCTAGAAAGCTTATTGATTTAGCAAGCCTATATCAACAAGATGCATCATTAGATGTGGAAAAAGAATTAGCACAAACTCAAAAAGAGCTTAAGATTGAACTGGTAGAAGAGCAAAAAGAAGCAGTACGTCATGTCCTCACTAATGGGGTAACAGTCATTACAGGTGGACCTGGTACAGGGAAGACAACAACGATCAACGCCATCTTACACATGTTAGAAAAAGCAGGTGAAGATGTCCTTCTCGCTGCGCCAACAGGTCGTGCAGCAAAACGTATGAGCGAAGCAACAGGTATGGAAGCACAGACTATTCACAGACTTCTTGAAATTGGTTATATGCGAGAGGATACCAACAGACAAATGTTTAATCGTAATGAAGAAAATCCATTAGAAGCAGATGTTATTATTGTGGATGAGATGTCTATGGTGGATATTACTCTAATGAATGCTCTTCTAAAAGCTGTTGTGGAGGGACAAAGATTGGTACTCATTGGAGATGCAGACCAATTACCATCAGTAGGAGCAGGGAATGTGCTTAAGGATATTATTCGTAGTGGACGTATTTCTGTGGTAAGGCTTATTCAGATTTTTAGACAAGCATCCAAAAGTGCCATAGTTATGAATGCCCATAGAATTAATAAAGGGGAATACCCTGTATGTAATGAAAAAGGAACGGATTTCTTCTTTATGAAACGTAGTGTACAAGAAGAGGTACAAAATACAATTATAGAACTGGTAACAACAAGACTTCCAAAGTATCAAGGGTTTAACAGTATCAAGGATATTCAAATCCTAGCGCCTATGCGAAAAGGATTATTAGGTGTCACAGAGCTGAATAAAGCACTACAAAATGCGCTCAACCCTCATCATGATTTAAAACCAGAAAAAGAATATCGTGGCACGCTTTTCAGGGAAGGCGACAAGGTTATGCAAATTAAAAATAACTATAATACACCATGGAAAATTCTTGGTAAGACAGGGATGTCCATCGATGAAGGAACAGGTGTCTTCAATGGTGATTGTGGGATTATTACAGCCATCAAAGAGGACGAAGAAATTCTAGTTGTTACCTTTGAAGATAGCAAGGTAGTAGATTATGAGTTCAACCAATTAGATGAACTCGAACTTGCCTATGCAGTAACGATTCACAAATCCCAAGGGAGCGAATACCCAGTAGTGATTCTGCCAATCCATAGTGGACCACCAATGCTCCTTAGCAGAAATCTACTCTACACAGCCGTAACCAGAGCAAAGAAAATGGTAGTAGGCGTAGGGCTAGTAGAAACCATGCAACGTATGATAGATAATAATCGAGAAATTGAGCGTTACTCTAGCTTAGGAAGACATTTACGTCAAATGCTATAAGTTAGTATAAGATAAATTAAATATAAGCAGATAAAGAGCAGAAGGTATAAAGAGTAATATATACCTCTGCTCTTTTAATATAGAAAGAATAAATTAATGAGTAAATGGCAATACCCTAGAAGATAAAATGATAGGAGTGAAATAATGCAAATCTTACAAAGTTTTCTAGGGTATTTTTATCCTAATAAATGTATGCTATGCCGAAGCATATTAAGTTCGCTAGATGATTCTTATATATGCAGGCTATGCTATGGCGATTTTAAAGATAAATATGGTAACAAAAAAAGTAATATAGATGATAGGCACAATCAAACCACTAAGGTTATTACACTATTCCCATACGAATCCATTTATAGAAAAGCCATACTACGATGGAAATATGGTGGCTATAGAAAATATGCCAAAGGATTTGCCAAGCTTTTAGTAGAAGAGCAGTTAGCTATGCCCACAGAAAATGCAGTTTTAGTTCCTATTCCATTAGCACCCTCCAGAATGAAGAAAAGGGGATACAATCAAGCATTAGATTTAGCAGCAGAAATAAGCAAGTTAACAGATATTCCAGTCCTAGATTGCTTAAGGCGTACACACGATACCAAACCACAAGTAGCATGTACCAAAGAAGAACGCTATACAAATGCAAAAAATAGTATGAAGTGTATTGATGATAAAAGTGCGAAGAAGATTAATACTTTAGTTCTAATTGACGATATATATACTACAGGAAGTACGATTAGAGAAGCGATTAGAGTAATCAAAAGACAATATATTTTTCGTGATGCCCATATTTATGCAGTAGTTGTGGGAAAGGGGACACTTTAATGAGCAAGAGGAATCAATTAGGAGGGAACAGAAATGGAAGTCAAAATTTGTCGTAATTGCAAAAAAATGTTTCAATATATTACAGGTCCGGTATTATGTCCAAGATGTAAACAAATAGAAGAAGAGTTATTTTTAAAGGTAAAAGAATTTCTTAGAGAAAATCCAGGTGCTACATTGTATGAAGTAACTAAAGTAACAGGTGTATCAGCTGCGCTTATAGAAAAATTTTTACGCCAAGGACGTTTGCAAGTGGCAATAGATTCACCAATAACATTAAACTGTGAAAGATGTGGGAAGAAAGTTGTTACAGGTAAATATTGTAATGAATGTAAGAAAGAAATCACAGACGAATTAACAGGCGCTAAAAATAGTATTGTAGCACAAGAACAAGCTAAAAATGATCAGCATGCCAAGATGAGATTCTTACAGTCAGATAAAGTATCACATCAATAAAATGATTTAATGATTCTCCTTTTATATAGAAAAGCATTACTAAAGGTATTCAGATGGAGAGAAAAAGGCTATAAAATATATTTATATTATAGTGATAAATAAATCTAAATGAATAATAATAAGGAATAATTTAGGAGGAGCAAAAGCACCTCCTTTTAAAGTGGAGAAGTTTAAATTGTCAAGTGAAAATTATCAAATCAACATATAAAGCAAGTTATTTTTGAAGCCGATATATAAGTCAAAGTTAAGGAGAAAAGGAGCGGTAATTATGAGAATAGATGCAGTCAATAGAATACATGATGTATACAATGCACAAATGGGTATGGTAACAAAAAATACAGAAAAAGCTCAAAGCAGAGATGAAGTGAATTTATCTAATCAAGCAAAAGACTTTGTATCGATTAAAAAAATGATTGATCACACAGATAGTGTAAGAGAAGCTAAAATACAAGAAATCAAAGAAAAAATGGAGAATGGAACTTATGATGTAACAGCAGAACAGGTTGCGAGCAAGATTCTATCAAAAATTAACTATAGAGACTAGGAGTAATTATGGCAGGAATTATATATGAACTAATTGATGTGCTAGATGAAGAAAGAGAATGTTATGAGGGGCTAAATACTTTAGCCTCTTATACTGAGAATGCAGTAGTCAATAAAAATATTGAATTCTTACAAGAAGTGGTAAAGACAGAGGAAGAGTTCGTAGGGAGAGTCAGTAGCCTAGAAAAGCAAAGAGAAAGCTTAATGCAAGATATTGCCATTGTAACAGGGATGAAATATCAAAATCTAACCATTACCGCAATTATTGACAAGATTGGGCCAGCTACAGAAGTTGGTCAAAAGCTGACAAAGCTCCGAGATGATACAAGGCAGGAATTAGAAAAATTAAAGGTACAAAGCCATTTAAATAAGCAACTTTTAACAGATTCCTTAGAGTTAGTTGATTTTATGGTCAATGCACTAGGTGCGACACAAGGATATAGCCATGTTGGAAATTATAATAGACCGGGGGAAGATATGGCTATACAAAGACAACATAGTTTATTTGATAAAAAACAATAGGGGTGAAGAATAATGTCATCAATTTCAAGTATCACAAAAGCAGTCACAGGTTTAACAGCGGCACAAAAAGGCCTTCAAGTAACAGGCCATAATATATCTAATACCAATACAAAAGGTTATACAAGACAACAGCTTTTACAAAGTGATTCAAGTTATTTAACCATTGGTAAAAGTGGTGGCTATTCCATGCAAGTTGGCCTTGGTGTAACTTGTGATGAAATTAGGCAAATTAGAGATAGTCTAGCGGATAAAAGACTAAGAACTGAGAATTCAGTTTTAAATTATTACCAAACATTAAACACAGTTTCAACAGATATTGAGTCTATGTTTGATGAGCCTTATGGGTCTACAATTAGTGATTTTTTAAATGATTTTTGGTCACAAACTCAAAAACTAAGTGCTACCCCAGATGGTGTAGAAGAAAGAATGAGCTTTATTAGTACAGCAAAAGTCTTAATGGATAAGATTAATGAAGTAAGTAATTCTCTTACAGATTATCAGTTTAAATTAAATGGTAATATTCAAACCTCAGTTAATCGTATTAATGAAATTACCAAAGAAATCAGAAACTTAAATGAAAAAATCGCTATTTCTGAAGTCAATGGGGATAACGCCAATGATTATAGAGACCAACGTAACTTATTATTAGATGAATTATCTACATATGGAAAGATTAGTTATTACGAAGAACCAAGCGGTAGAGTACAAGTTCAATTTGAAGGACATGAAATTGTTAATCATGGGTTTGACATTAATCTAGAGCTTACAGATATTCCAGGCAGTCCATTTAGTAAAGTAACTTGGTCTGATACAAAAGGGGAAGTCTTTGATTTAGAAAATGTTTCCTCATCAAGTTATGACAATGACTCTGGGGCTTTAAAAGGATTACTTTTAGCGAGAGGGGAAAATGTTGTAACAAAGGACACCACTTGGAATGAAATTGCATTAAACGATAATATGAGTGTGGATGTGGAAGGGAATGCATATGTGATTCCAAAGATACAAAAAATGCTTAATGAGTTTACCAATGAATTAGTTACCACAGTAAATGAGGCTTTAACAGGAACAGGTATAGGAAATCATCAAGGGAAAGATGGTGTACAAGTCTTTGTACCTATTATAGAAGGTACAGGCTTAGTTGCAGGAAATATTCAGGTGAATCCAGAGTTACTAGAAGATGGCGGTTACAATAAACTAGGCACAGTAGCTAAAGCAGCAGACGGTTCTAATAGTAATGCAGAAAATGTGGGAGATAATAGCATCATTAAAGACCTTCTTTCAGATTGGGGGACAACAAAAAGATGGTTTAGCGATGGTGGTGTAACTTCTCCGCATGCAAAAACAGTTACTATGTCTACATTCTTCTCAGAACTCGTTACAGATATCGGTTCTAATGGGGCTGTTTACTCAGCAAAAGCAATAGAAAAATCAACCAGTGTGAATAATATAGAAAATGAAAGAGCAGCTATGGGCGGCGTTTCAACAGATGAAGAATTTAGTAATATGTTGAAATATCAATATGCCTATAATGCTTCAGCAAGAATGATTACCATGTTAGATGGTATGTTAGACACCATTATCAACAAGATGTAATAGGAGGAGGGAATAAAATGGCATTTTTCGAATTTAATATAGCAATGAGCGGACTATTTGCTGCTCAAAGAGGTTTACAAGTTACCTCCAACAATATTACTAACGCTGCTACAAAAGGATACTCTAGACAATTGTTATCACAACAAGCATCTACACCTTTAAGTGGCTTAGGTGTGGGAATGACTGGCACAGGTGTTTCAACAACGGGTGTCAATAGAGTAAGAGATTCATACATAGATCAAAAGTTATGGTCACATAATCCAAAGTACGGAGAGTACAACATTAAAGTAACACAAAATTCCATGATTGAAAGTGCATTTGGTGAACCAAGTGATACAGGATTCACAGCTGTATTTAATAATGTTTTTAATGGCATCAGCAATTTGAGCATGGATCCATCATCAGCTGAAAATAAGGTGGTTGTGAAAGAACAATTAGTGAGTTTTGCAAAGTACTATAACAATATTGCGGGAACACTGAGTAATTATCAACAAAACCTTAATTTTGATTTGAAAAATACAGTGAACGAGATTAATAGTTTATCAACACGTATCCGTAGTTTAAACGAGCAGATTATGAATGCGGAGATTTATGGTGATGAAGCAAGTAGCTTTAGAGATGAAAGAGATAATTGTTTAGACAGATTATCTCAAATTATTAATATTGATGTTGAAGAAACAGAGTACCAAGTTAAAGGTAATACAGTAAAAAAATTAACAGTTAAAGCAGCTGGACAAGTATTAGTAGACCATGTAAATTGCAATACTTTAAACATTGAGGTAAGAGAAGAAAAAAAACAAGCCTCCGATGTGGATGGGCTTTACGACATTGTATGGAGTAATGGTTTAAGCTTTGATATGTCAGATAGTAATATGTCTGGTGAGTTAAAAGGTCTACTCGATATGAGAGATGGTGCCGGAACAGGTACAGACAATACCTATAATGGGATTCCATACTATATGGAACGCCTAGATACATATGTTCAAAAATTTGCTAAAACAATGAACGAAGAATACAGTAAAACAGCAGATGGTTTCATTCAAATTAATAACTGTACAATAAAAGGAACAGTTGCATCGTATATGAAACGTGATGATGCAGGAAATATGACTTTTTATGATGAAAATAAAACAGTTATCGCTATGGCGAACCAAGCAGACGATGGTACGATGAAAATTGTAAGACCTGATGGTACAGATATGGGATTAACACCAGAAGAAACAGATAAAATCTGTAATGGTTATTCCACAAAATATGCACTCTTTACCTATTCTACAGGGCATAGTTCTGGAGCACCTGTTGGAGCAGATGCTTTAACAGATTATAGTCAATTGACTGCTGCTAATTTCTATATTTCTAAAGAGCTGTTTGATGACCCAACAAGTATGAGAACACTTTATGATGAGTCTAATCCATCAGATACAAGCTTTATGCTTAATTTACTTGCTCAAAAAGATAACAAACATATGTTTAAAGAAGGGGATCCAAAAGATTACATGGTATCTATCTTCGCAGAGCTAGGTATTAATGCAAAAGAAGCAGAAATGTATCAAGATACACAAACAGCAGTTGTACAAAATTTAACCAACCAAAGATTATCCGTATCACAAGTTGATACATCAGAGGAGTTTACATATTTAATTCAATACCAACAAGCTTACCAAGCAGCAGCAAAGGTAATGACTACAATAGACGAAATATATGAGACAACAATCTTTAAATTAGGTAACTTCTAGGAGGAGAAAAAATGCGTGTAACAAATGGGATGATTATAAATACTACATTACATGGGCTATACAGTAATATGAATGCACTAAATAAAACTTATGCCCAAATGGCCACAGGTAAAAAGATACAAACCGTATCAGATGACCCAATTATTGCAGGACGAGCTTTAAAATTAAAATCAACAGTACTAGAAACAGCTCAGTTTGAAAGTAATACAAAAGAAGCATTATCGTGGATGGAAGTGACAGAAAGTTCATTAGATAATATGACAGGGATTTTACAGGATATACGAACCAAGTGTGTTCAAGCATCTAATGGAACTTTAGAAGAAGAGGATTTGGCAGCAGTAAAAACAGATATTGAGCAACTATGGCAACAGCTTCAGGAAGAAGCGAATACAACTTATAACGGGAGATATGTTTTCTCTGGATATAAAACAGACCAAGAACTTATGAAAGATGGAAGTGTCAATCCTGAAATTCTAAAAAATGGAGTAGATGAGACAGTTGAACAAGGTATTGAGTATGAAATAGGTGTGAATACGACAATTACGGTCAATACACAAGGAATGGGTGAAATTTTTAATGAGATTAAGACACAGCTTGAAGAAATTATTAGTTCAGTAGAAGATGAGAATTTAGATTCTACTGAAATGAATAAAATGTTTACAGATAAGCTAGAAGATATAGATAATATTCTTGATAAGGTATCAGAAAAGACAACTGAGTTAGGAAGCAAAATGAGTAGGGCAATCTATACTCAAGAGAGACTTACAGATCAGGAAACATCTTTTAAAACTCTATTATCCTCTACAGAAGATATTGATATTGAAGAAACCTATGTAAACTTTAATACACAATATATGGCCTATCAGTCAGCATTGCAAGCAACATCTAAGATTATTCAAAATACCTTAGCTGATTATTTATAAAACATTGAAGTGCTACAATCATACTATTTTAAGGTGAGTTAAAGATTAACAGAGTAGTTGACGATATATTATAAGTAATGAAGTATTTTGTAAAATTTTTTGACTAAATAAATAGGGAGAGAGAAAGTGATTACAGTTGCAAATGTTGTTAATGCTTCACAAGGAGAACTCCTTTGCATAACTTATGAAATATTACTGGAAAGTATCCAACAGGCAGTAGAGTGTCAAGATAATGAAAGATATATTAATAAGGCAATAAAAGTTATTCAAATGCTGACAGAGGATCTGGATTTTGAAATACCATTATCACATGACCTCTTTAGATTATATGTATACATACAAGGCCTACTGGTACAAAGAAAAAATCATGAAAAAATACAAGAGGCGTATAAGTTAGTCAATATCATTTATCAAGGATATAAGCAAATTAGTGAGAATCAGGAGTCAAAAGTACCAAGTATGACCAATGCTCAGCAAATTTATGCAGGACTTACATATGGTGTAAATGATTTAAATGAAATTGACTTTAGCCAAACGAATAGAGGATTTAAAGCATAAATAAGAAAATAGAGGAGACATAAACATGAAAATTAATACAAATATGGCGGCACAGCAGATATTAAATAATTTGAATAAGGCAGACGGTAAGGCAACTAACATTATGGAAAGATTATCATCTGGCCTTAGAATTAATCGAGCAGCAGATGATGCAGCAGGTTTAGCTATTGCTAATAAAATGGATTCTCAGGTAAGGGGACTAAAACAGGCTAATCGTAATGCCATGGATGGTATCTCACTTATTCAGACAGCTGAAGGGGCTATGAATGAGGTGCATTCAATGCTTCAGAGAATAAGAGAATTAACTGTTCAGGCAGCAAATGGTACATATACAGATGAAGATAGAGAAGCGATTAGTAGTGAGATTAGTGAATTAATGAATGAAATGACTGCTATTCAGAAAAATACAGAGTATAATAAGAAAACATTATTGAATGGAAGCCAATCTGAAATTCCTTTACAAGTTGGGGCTAACTCCAATCAGAATCTTATGATTGATGGAATAGGTATGGATATGAATCAGGTACTAGTAGGAATTAATGGTATTACAGCAGATCGTATAGAAGGTATGATACAAGAAGAACCACCTATTGAACCGGATAATAAGGCAGAAGGGCTAGTACCAGGTGATGGTGTAACTACTTTAGGTCCAGGTACTATAACAGCAAATCAACTAAATCAACTGACAGGACCTATTATAATTGCAGATGGTACAATTATTGAAGGTGATGTTGAGGTGAGTGGAGATATTAAGTTTGGTAATAATGTTGAGATTAAAGGAAGTCTTACAGTTACAGATGGTGATGTATGTATTGGTACAGGCTTTGATATAGGAACTGAAAAGATAGTTGTAGAAAATGGAAATTTAAAGATGGAAGGATTACCTACAGCAAGTGAAATTGAAGTAAATGGCTCAGTTGAGGTAGGGGGTACAGGTACTCTAGATAACTTAAAGGGAGATATCACGAATTTAACTTTGAAAGATTCTATTATACTAGAATTAGCGGATGCAACAACTATACAAGGAGAATTAACGTTAGAAGGAGCAAGTCAGGTTGATGCTAAAAATAGTCTTGATGTTTTAGGTGGGCTCAATGTATCAGCAGGTACATCGGTTACAGTAACTGAAAATCTAGAAGTATCAGGAGACGTTAATATAGAAGGAACTGTAGACGTACAAAAAGATTTTAGTATTACAGGTGATTTAAACATATCTGGAAATGGTGTAATTGATAACGTGCAGAATTTTACTGTTTCAGGAGATGTTAATTCAACGACTTCAAAGCAGATTGTAATAGAAAATAATATTAACATTAATGGAGATGCTGTTTTATCAAGTAATTTAATTTCTACAAATGGAAGTATTACAATTGAGGGAACAGTTAATTCTAGAGATGAGCTAAAAGCAGATAATGGAACAATTAATGTACTTAATAAACCACCAGTTGTGCCACCAGCACAACCACCAGTTTCTCCTGATGAGATGAAAGAAATTATTATAAATGGAGAACGTAAACAATTTACACCAGATGAAATAGCAAATGGGATAGATTTACCAGCAGGTAGTGTTTTAAGTATGACTTTACCTGAAGAGATTAATATTACAGTAGATGGAGAAGAATTAACGATTCCAGCTGGAGAGAGTGTAGTAATACAAATTGGAGAAAATGCCACACAATTAAAAGATAATCAAATCTCCTTTTCATCAGATGATACGATACGATTCCCAGGAGTTGAAGAACTAGAGAAACTCAATGAAAGTACACTTGATTTAAGTAGTATAGAAGGAACCGATAAAGCATTAGATAAAGTGGATCGTGCTATTACAGCTAATTCAGCAATGAGAAGTAGACTAGGGGCATATCAAAATAGATTAGAGCATACTGTATCTAACTTAGGCGTATCTCAGCAAAATATGACAGAGTCACTTTCACGTATTCAAGATGCTGATATAGCAGAAGAAATGGCTAATTATACTCAAGTGAGTGTATTAACACAAGCAGCAACATCAATGCTAGCACAGGCAAATCAAAGACCACAACAGGTACTTCAATTATTAAATAACTAATAGTGTATAATTGAAAATATATTAGGATGATAGTAATGACCAAGTTTTTTAGTAATATTAAGTGATAGTATGAAAGCTTAATATAAAAAACTTGGTCATATCATTGATTAAGAAGCAAGTTAACAATAACATAATAAGGAGTAATTAAATGAATATAGAAGAAATAAAACAAGAAAAGATAATTACTTTTGAAGAAGGAATACCAGGGTTTGAGTACTTAACAAAGTTTATTATTCTAGAAAATCCACAAACATCAGCTTTTTTACATCTACAGTCTTTAGAAGATGAAAACATATGCTTTATCATAACAGACCCATATCGATTTAAACAAGATTATGCACCAGTTATTAGTGAAGTTTATTTTGATAAACTGGGTGGTGGAAAAGATGATGAGTTTGCAATATATACAGTTGTTTGCTTGCAAGAAGTTCTTGAAGAAGGTACGATTAATTTAGCAGGCCCACTATTAATTCATACTAAAAATATGAAAGGGATACAAGTGATAACAGAAGATAGAATGTATCGTACTAAACATCGTATAGTGGACTTATTAAAGGAAAGAAGGAAATAAAATGTTAGCCTTAACAAGAAAGAAGAATCAAGCAATAGTGATAGATGGGAATATAGAAATAACTGTCTTAGAGATTAAAGGAGATAAGGTGAAGTTAGGCATTAGTGCACCTTGTGATAAGACGATTTATAGAAAAGAAGTCTATGTACAGATGAGTAAGGTAAATCAAGAAGCTGTACAAAAGTCAACAATAGATCTTCAAGAACTAAATAACATCCTAGGAATCTAAAAAAATATAAAAAAGATTAAAATAACTATAAAGCTATATCAAAAGTGGCCGAAATATATATTGAGTAACAAAGTTATTATAATTTTGTTAACTAAAATAAAGGCAAGGATGCCGTTTAAATTCATGGAGGAATGAAAAAATGATTATTAATCACAACATGAGCGCAATCAATGCTCAAAGACAAATGTACAAAACATCAACAGCTCAAGCTAAAGCAACAGAAAAATTATCATCAGGTTTAAGAATCAACCGTGCTGGTGATGATGCTGCAGGTCTTGCAATCTCAGAAAAAATGAGAGGACAAATCTCAGGTCTTAACCAAGCATCAAGAAATGCACAAGATGGTATTTCTCTTATCCAAACAGCTGAGGGTGCATTAGATGAAACACACTCAATGTTACAACGTATGAGAGAACTTTCTGTACAAGCTTCAAACGGTACATATACAACAAAAGATCGTGCTAATATCCAAGCAGAAATTTCACAACTTCAAACAGAGATCACAGAAATAACAAAGAAATCAGAATTCAATACTAAAAAACTTTTAAATGGTAGCTTAAACAAAGGAGTAAAATTCCAAGTAGGAGCTAACTCAGGACAAACAATTACAGTATCAATTGCTAAAATGACAGCATCAGCATTAAAAGTTAGTACAACTAATGTATCTGCTTCTACACAAACAAAAGCAAGTGCTTCTATTAAAAATATTGATGATGCTATTAACACAGTATCAGAACAAAGAGCTAAACTTGGGGCTGTTCAAAATAGACTTGAGCATACAATTGCAAATGTAGATAACTCTGCAGAAAACTTACAATCAGCAGAATCTCGTATTCGTGATACAGATATGGCAAAAGAAATGATGAATCTTACATCTAAAAATGTATTAGCTCAAGCAACACAAGCTATGCTTGCTCAAGCTAACCAAAAACCAAACCAAGTACTTTCATTATTACAATAGTTTGAAATCAATGGACGATAGAATTAGATTTAATTCTATCGTCTTTTTATGTACAGTCTCTAAAATAAAGCATTTAGACAACCGATATACTAAGTAGAAAATATATCTTTATATTTAGAGCGAAGGAGGAGCAATATGGAAATTGGAAATAATAGAATTCAAGACCCAATGGTATCTTTTACTTCGGTGCCTAAGATGCCTGAAACAGAAGCAAAAAGCGAAATGAAAAACCAATTAAAGGATAAGAATTCTGTAGAAGAAGAACGTAAAATACAAAATCAAGATGTGATTAATCTATTTGACAAGATTCATAAAGAGTTTGAAATAAAAGATAATGAGCTTTCATTTTCTGTTCATGATAAAACAAAGCGAATTATGGTTAAAGTACTAGATAAAGAAACCAAAGAAGTGATTAGGGAGATTCCATCAGAAAAAATAGTGGATATGGTAGCGAGTATGATGGAAGTAGCAGGATTAATTGTAGATAAAAGAGGATAAGGGGGAAGTAATATGGGAAATATTTCATTTACAGGGTTATCATCAGGCTTAGATACAGATTCTATGGTACAGGCAATGCTTATTAATTATCAAAGTAAGATTGATAAAGCACAGCAAAAACAAGCTAAGTTAGAGTATAAACAAGAAGCTTGGAATAACATGAATAAAAAGCTTAATGATTTCTTTAAAATTGCAGATAAAATGAGAACAGCGGGGAATTATACTGGGACAAAAGCTACTTCAAGTAGTTCTGCAGTTACAGTTCATTCAAAAGGGACGACTACAAAAGGAACACATAGTGTTGAGGTGACACAATTAGCAAAGAGTGCTAATTTAAATGGAAAAATTCAAGGAAGTAATCTTACAAAAAATACTAAACTAGAGGAGCTTGGGATTACTTCAGAAACGACTATTAAGTTAAATGGCAAAGAAATAAAATTAACACCTAGTTCTACACTTTCTACATTAGAGTCAGATTTAAAAGCAGCAGATTCCAAGTTAACAGTTAATATAGATGCAGATAATGGATATATCTTTATTTCAACACAATCAACAGGTGAAGATGCTGAGATTAAATTAGAAGGAGACCAAGATGTCTTTAAGAAACTAGGACTTATAGATAGCGCCAATACAACAATAGATCCATCAACAAATAAAGCAACAATAACAGTAAATGGACAAAATGCAAAGTATACATATAATGGAGCAGCATTAGAATCTCAGACTAATGATGTAACAATTAATGGAATTAGTATGACCTTTAATGAGGAAACGAGTTCAGCAGCAAAGATAGAGATTACTACAGATACAGAACCAATTGTAACAATGGTTAAAGAGTTTGTAGATAAGTATAATGAACTCATTAAAGAAATGGATGATATGTACAATGCAGTAGATACTGGACTAGACCCACTGACAGAAGCAGAAAAAGAAGATATGACTGCTAGTGAAATAGAAAAGTATGAAGAGAAACTAAAAGCAGTAGCACTGAGACGCGACCCAACATTAAAATCTATAAGAGATTCTTTACGTAATGCACTACAAATATCTTTACCTGATAACACAGATTATGACGATTTATCATCTATTGGGGTTACAACAGGTACTTGGTCTGAAAAAGGAAAACTTCATTTAGATGAGGATAAATTAAAAGAAGCATTAGAAAAAAACTCAACAGAAGTGCTCTCAATATTTACTAAAAGCTCAAAAAAGGATGAAGCAGGTAAGATAACCACTAAAGGTGGAGCAATGACTAGTCTTTATGATACATTTACTAGTTTAAGAAAGAGAATTGATTCTGTTAAAAGTTATGAATCATATTATAACGATTATATTGTAAAAGATAATATTAAATCTGCAAAAGAAGCAGTTACAAAAGCAAAAGATAAATATGAAGCCATGAAGAAAATTTATCAAGCTAAATTTACAGCAATGGAGACAGCATTATCTTCATTAAATAGCCAAGGTTCTACAATCAGTAGTTGGTTAGCACAGTAGGAGGTACAACATGTTAGCAAATCAATATCAAAAATATCAACAAAATTCAGTACTAACGGCAAGTCCAGCAGAACTGACTTTAATGCTTTATAATGGGGCAATTAAGTTTTGTAATCTAGCAATAGAAGCAATTGAAAACAATCAAGTGCAACAAGCACATAATTATAGTTTAAAAGCACAACAAATTATTTTAGAATTAAAGGTTACATTAGACCCTAATTTCTCAGAAGCTCAGTCCATGAATAGTCTTTATGACTATATCATGGATCTATTGGCTAAAGGCAATATGAAAAAAGATAAGGAAATGATTCTAGAAGCTAAAGGGTTTATTGTAGAGTTTAGAGACTTATGGCACCAAATTATGAAGAAAGGAAGATAAGGCGTATTAAAAGATGGTAGAAGATAACAAAGAATTAATACCACAAATAAGCTATAAGATTGAAAAAGCTAAAAAAGAAGAAGCTTATACACTACTATTTGAAAGTGAGAAAAAGAAAAAATACATATTAAGTAGATATACACCATTGCAAGAAGCTAAAGATAGTTTACCAAGTGACCTGGGCAATAAGGAAACGATATGGATTTTTTATGGTTTTGCTTTTGGTTATGTCATTGAGGAAGTTTTGAAGCTATGTGGAGAGCAAACAAAAATTATAGTCATAGAGCCAGAACAACAACTGTTAGATGACCAAATTAAAGCCGTAAATAAAGAAGCGTGGTACAAAAGAGAAAATATTACCTTTTATACAGGTTATGAACAAGAGTCATTAACGAGATTATTTGGAGAAGTGATTCCGTCTTCGGAGATTAATAACTTTAAGATTATAAGTAAAGTAGGATATTTAGAGTATTATGCAGCGTATTATAAAGCTGTTAATATCATACTAGATGAAGTGACAACAAATGTACTTGTACAAAGTAATACAATGGAGCGTTTTGGAAGTTTATTTTTGACTAACGTTCTAAAAAATCGTTATGCCATCCAAGAAGGATATGATTTTTTGCATCATAAAGATAAATATAAAAATATACCGGCATTAGTTGTATCTGGGGGACCATCACTTAGTAAAAATATAAAATGGATAAAAGATTTTAAAGGACTTATTTTTACTGGAGGGAGAACATTAACGCCTGTATTAGAGCAAGGGGTAAAACCAGATTTTTTAGTTTCCGTAGACCCACAAAATATTACCTATGAAACATTAAGAGAGAATGCAGAAAATGACATTCCACTTATTACATTGGATCAAGGTAATGATAAGGTAGTAGAAGCCAATAAAGGACCACAATATTTTTTAGCAGGAGAAAGTTTTATTAAAGAGTTTTTAGGTAATAAGGAAGCTCAATCTATACCAATGGGAGGTTCGGTGGCTACGGTTTGTGCCAGTGCTGCTCAATATATGGGATGTAATCCTATTATTTTTATTGGACAAGATTTAGCCTATACCAATATGAAGAAACATGCCGATGAATGCTCAGATAAATTAGTCAATGGTGGAACAAATGAGGTGGCTCAAGATGCTGATTATAGTAAAATGGGATACAAACAAGTGGAAAGTGTAGAAGGAGGAAAAGTGTGGACAACTAAAGTACTCATTACATATTTACGTTGGTTTGAAACCTTTATTAAAGTATACACTCAAAATCAATTCATTAATGCAACAGAGGGTGGGGCTAAAATGCATGGTGCAGAGCATATACCATTTCAAGAGGTTGTAGAGCGATTTAGACACTTAGAAAAACCTGAGATTCAGCACATACAATCAGAAAATAAAATAGATGTAGATCAGAATATACAAGAAGCAGTTTGTGAATTAAAAGAGTTACTCAAGCTTATCAAACGTGCCAATAAAGTAGCCTTAACTCTAGTAGATGAATATAAAATCTATAAGGGATTACGAGTAGATAAAATCTTTAATAATGTTCAAAAACTAGATAAGTTAGATAATGAAATCAAAGAGTATAGTGGTAGAAAAAATATTATCAGTTATTTATTTGGTACAGCTTATACAGAATTAGAACGTGATAAACAATATAAATGTGGACTGAATGAGAAACAGTTAGGTCATGATAGGAAAATTGCTGAATACAGTCAAATGTTTTATCAGAAATTAGAGGAAATTATGCAAGAAGTAATTAGTATCATTAATAAGGAGATGGAAGTTAGTGAGTCAAGATAGATATGAATTATTACATACAGCATTAGAGTATGCTCAAAGATTAAATCAAGGAACAATACAAGCATCACAATACTATAGAGATGGACAATTTGCAAAAGCTCATGAGTATGTGGCGATGATTACAGATGGACTTGAATGGCTTGTTAATGCAGTAGCATTAACACAAGATTTATTAACTCAGGAAGTAGATGTAACAGTCGTTAATGATTTAATTGCTGAATATATTGAAGCTGTCGAAAATGATGATATTGTTTTAATGGCAGACTTATTAGAATACGAAATTGCTGAAACCATTCAGGGATGGTGTGAAGTATTAGAAGAGACAGTACAGAAAAATATAGGTACACAGACTAATGAAGCTTAGTATTGAGCCAAGCAAAAAAGGTTGCTATACCGCTAAAATTACTTATTATGAAGAAAAATTAAATAATCAAGTAAGTATGTATTTATGCAGTAAAATAGATCCTATTAGGGAGGCTGATAGATGGGCAGAGAGTGTATATGAGGCAGATAAGAAAGATATATTAGTTTATGGAATAGGCTTAGGTTATCATATACAAGCACTTTGCAGACGTCTCAAGCCAGACCAAAGAGTATATGTTTTAGAGAGTAACATAGCACTATATGAGCAGTTAAAAGACTATATGACGCTAGAACATGAACAATGTGAAATCTATGTAACAGATCATCTTAAGGAGATACAGAATCTACTAGGAAAAATCGATAAGCATACTAAACTAGCTTTACATAATCCAAGTGTAAAATTAATTCCAGCTCATTTAAATGGATTTAAGCATAGCTTAGAACGAATTAATATTCAAAACGATGGTGGGAAGTTCACACATTTAATTCAAGAAAATTATCATTATAACAATGACGTTGAATGTGAAAATGTAAGTAGATGGTATCAAACCATGAGCGGGAAACCTATTGTGATTGTTTCAGGAGGACCATCTTTAGACAATAATATAAATGCTTTAAAAGCGGTAAGTGATAAAGTTTTTATTTTCTCTACAGGTCGTACTTTAAAACGATTATTGGACGAAGGTATAAGAGTAGACATGTTTTGTATTATTGATAGTCAGACAGAGTGGACTTATAAGCAAATTGAAGGCGTAGAACACCTAAATATCCCTTTTGTATTCCTTAATACAGCAAGTTATTATACAGTTAGTCAATATAAAGGACCAAAGTATAGAGCCTATAGCATGGATTCTCCAGTAGAACAAGAAGGTAGAATAGAAAGTGGAGGTTCTGTTGCCACTGCTATGTTAGATTTAGCTATAAGATTTGGTGGTAATCCGATTATATTTGTAGGTCAGGATTTAGCCTATACCAATAATCAGTCACATTGCAGCAATTCAATTAGTAATGAAAGTATTGGAGAAGAAAAAAAACGTAATATGCAGCAGGTAATGGGAGTAGAGGGGCAGTATTTACCAACGACCCTAGCTTTATTAAGTTATAAATATTGGATTGAGCAACGCATCAGAAGAACATCTGGTATTCGATTTATTAATGCAACTGAAGGAGGCGCGTTAATAGAAGGATGCGAAAATAGGAAATTAAAAGAAGTACTGATGGAGTTACAAGTTACAAATCCTTAATAAATGTAAAATAAATAAGTTAGTTTTGAGTAGAAGCTAGCTTATTTATTTTGAATAAAAATGATAAGAACCACTAGGGTTTTATTTAATAGAGAGGATTAAAACTAGACCAAATAGATTTTATTCAATGATAAATATAGTATAAACAAAGTAACTGATAGATAGATAAAGTAATTGGTGAGGGAAATGTATGACAGTATCTTTTGAAAGAGCAAGAAATAATGAATGGACTTGTAAAGTACATTCAGATAATAATAAAGAACAATATGTGTACTCTAAATATAGACCAAAAGAATCCATTAAGATAGAAAATGAGATTAAAGAAGATAAGAACTATATTATATTAGGATTAGGATTGGGTTATGAGGTAGAGTATATAGCTAATAGAACTAAAGGAATAGTCTATGTCATTGAGCCTAATGAAACGTATTTAGAATTTATAATGAGTCAAGAAGAACTTAGGTGTGGGATAGAAAAGGAGAATATTAAGATACTTATTGGTAATAAATACGAAGAAGTAGAAATGACTCAATTAATCAAATGTGAGTTAATTAGTAATACAAATCTTATGAAGTACGAAATATCCTATTTTAGTAAATTTATCAAGTGGTTACATGAAGCTGCAGATAAGATAGATAAAAGAATATTAGTAATAGATCATTGCACTATTGCTAAAGATTGTATTAATACATTTAAGAATTTAGGCTATAGAATAAATATTATGCCAGAATGGCTTAATAGAGAAAAGCTAATAAAAGAAATTGATCAATTTAGACCAGACTATGTTTTTACAATTAATTTTGAGGCTATAATCGCTACAATATGTGAAGCATATAGAATTCCGTATATTTCGTGGACTGTAGATACGCCATTGTATGATTTATATGAGAGAGAGGTAGGATTATCTTATTCTATTAAATTTATTTATGATAAATCTATAGTAGAACATTTGAGAGAAAGGGGAATTAAAAACGTATATCATTTACCAGTAGCAGTGGATAGCAAGCGAATGAAAGAAATGATTTGTTTAATAGATGATAAGGATAGAATACGCTATGGATGTGATGTGGGATTTGTTGCTAATTTAACTAAAAGTGAGTATAGTGAAAACTTAGCGCCATATATGCAACGAGAGGATATAGAATATATTAATCAGATGGTTGAAGAACAACATAAGGATACAAGTATTTTTACAATCAAGTATAGAGTTAGAGAAAGTTTACTAGAGCAATTTAAAAATAAATACATAATACAAGTAAAAAATAGACCATACATAGATTATGAAGATTCAATAGCTTTTTTAATTGGGCGTTATCACTCGGAAGTAGAGAGGGTGAAATTTTCCCAATCATTTAATAAGTATTTTAACACTAAAGTTTTTGGAAATGAGAATTGGAAAGACTATATAAGTTGCTATGCAGGGCATGCAGAACACTATACAGAGATGCCAAAAGCTTTTCATTTAGCTAAAATTAATTTAAATATGACTAGATGCTTTGTAGAAAGTGGATTACCAATGAGGGTATTTGATGTTTTAGGTGCACAAGGCTTTTTGCTTACTAATTATAAACCTGAACTAGAAGAACTTTTTAATATAGGTAAGGATTTAGTTGTGTATAGGGATTTGCAAGATGCATTAGATATAGCAGAATACTATTTACATCATGAAGAAGAACGTCAAGAAATTACAAGAAATGGACATGAAACAGTACTTGAAAAACATACATATGAACAAAGAATAAAACAAATGATGAAAAAAGTAGAAATGTTTGTGGAAAAATTAAAAAGATAATATACTGATACAGATAATGGAGTACAAATTTTGTAGTCCATTATCTGTATTTTATTAACTCTAAATACTTACGTTGCAAGTTAACATATTTATTTTAGATAAAAAGTCAAAAGAATTAATAGGTTTTTATTTAATGTCGATATATAATATAAAATGAATATAAAAGTATATAGTAAATATAGGTATATATAGGAGGATAGCATGTTAAATAATAAAAGTATTTTAATCACAGGCGGTACAGGTTCATTTGGGAAGAAGTTTATAGAAATGATTTTCAAACAATATGACCCTAAAAGAGTTATTATTTATTCAAGAGATGAGTATAAGCAGTTTTTAGTAAAAAATGAATTCTTACATAAATTAACAGAAGAACAAATGAGTAAATTAAGATTCTTTATTGGGGATGTTAGAGATAAAGAACGATTATATAGAGCTTTTAAAGGTGTAGACTATGTTATCCATGCAGCAGCTATGAAACAAGTACCAGCATGTGAATATAATCCATTTGAAGCAGTTAAGACAAATATTCATGGTGCCCAAAATATTATTGATGCTGCATTAGATTGTGGTGTTAAGAAAGTTGTTGCCCTATCTACAGATAAAGCTGTTAATCCAATTAACTTATATGGTGGGACAAAATTAGTATCAGACAAGCTATTTATATCAGCCAATGCTTATAGTGGTGCTGAAGGAACGATTTTTTCTGTAGTAAGATATGGAAATGTAGCGGGAAGTAGAGGTTCTGTTATACCATTCTTTAAAAACTTATTAGAAGAAGGAACAGAATGCTTACCAATTACAGATTATCGTATGACGAGATTTTGGATTACCTTAGAACAAGGGGTAGAACTTGTTTTCAAAGCTTTAAAAGATTCAAGAGGTGGAGAAACATATATTTCTAAAATTCCTTCATTTAAGATAACAGACTTAGCAATGGCATTAAACCCAGGTGGAGATATGAAAGAAGTAGGGATTCGTGAAGGTGAAAAATTACATGAGTGCATGATTACTTCAGATGACTCTAGAACCACTTATGAGTATGAAGAACACTATGTTATCTACCCACAATTTGATTGGTGGAATAAGGATAGACATTTTGTTGAAGGTGGTAAAAAGGTGCAAGAGGGATTTGAATATAACTCTGGAACAAATGTTGATTGGTTAGATGTAGAAACATTGAAAAAGTATACAGTAAATATGAAGTAGTCCCATGAAGGGGGGATAAAGAATGAAGATAGTATGTATTGTACAAGCTCGAATGGGGTCAGAACGTTTGCCAGGAAAAGTAATGAAGAAAATACTTGGGCAGCCAATGATCACCTATACATTAGATCGAATTAGAAAAAGTAAGTATGTAAATGAAGTGGTTTTAGCAACCTCTACTGAGTGTAGTGAAGAACCGATGGTAGCCTATTTAGAAGAGAATCAATATAATATTTTTCGTGGAAATGAGAAAAATGTATTAGAGCGTTATGTAGAGGCAAGTAAGGCCTATAATGCTGATATAATTATTAGAGTTACGGGGGACTGTCCATTAATAGATGTAATATTATTAGATCAAGTAATTGAGTATTATTTGACACATTCGTATGATTATGTAGCATTAAATGTACCCAATACAATGATTAGAGGGTTTGATGTAGAGATTTTTTCAAGAGAAAATTTGAATAAAGTATATGAAAAGGTGAACAAAATTCAAGGAGATTCACCATATAAGGAGCATGTTACATTATACATGTATCGACATGAAGAAGAATTTTCTGTAAGAAAAATAGATGGTACGACTTTATATCAAAAACCTTATAGATTATGTGTAGATACAGAAGAAGACTTTAAAGTAGTAGAACACATTTATGAATACTTTCAAGATAAGTATGTTACAGCGGAGAAAGTTATTACATATTTAGATACACATCCAGAAATTGTTCAAATTAATAAAGAGATTAATCAAAAACATGTATAAGAAGATAGGAGATAGAAGAATGAGTAATTTACAAAAATATAATGATGTTTTTAAACAATGTTTAGGTGTAACAGAGGATAACCTTAATAGTCAATTGACTTATCAAAGTGTGGAGGATTGGGATTCAGTAGGTCATATGAATCTTATTGCAGAATTAGAGGATTGCTTTGAGATTATGATGGAAACAGAAGATATTATAGATTTTAATTCTTATGAAAAAGGAAAAGAAATTTTATTAAAGTATCAAATTACACTATAAGGTAAGAAGGGGTTGCAAATGGGTGGATTTTACGAAAATTTAAAGAGATATCAAGATAGAATTGCCTTAATTTCAGAGAATAGAGAAACGATTAGTTATAGAGAACTAAGTAAAAGTATAGATAGCATTACAGAGCCAATGCAAATCAGAAAATTAGCTTTTTTAATTTGTGGTAATAATATTGAATCTATAAGTTTTTATTTAGGATGTCTTAATAAAGGGATTGTGCCAGTATTGATTAATCAGAATATCACTAAGGAATTGTATGATACATTGCTAGAACAGTATAAACCAACCTATCTTGTAATGCCTAAGGGATGGCAATCGAATCCTGTAATGAAGCATATATTAAGTTATAGGTCTTATGAAGTTTTAGAAACAAATTTTAATGTAGAATATGAGTTGAATAAAGATTTAGCATTACTATTAACAACTTCTGGGAGTACGGGTAGTCCTAAGTTAGTAAGACAATCGTATAAAAATATTAATCATAATGCACAGTCTATTGCAGCGTATTTAGAAATTAATGAAGATGATCGTGCCATTACGACTATGCCTATGAATTATACATATGGGTTATCTATTATTAATAGCCATTTATTAAAGGGTGCAACCATTATACTTAATGAATATACTTTGATGAATAAGGAATTTTGGCAGCTTTTACAAGACGAGAAAGCAACAACATTTGGTGGAGTACCATATATTTATGAAATGCTAAAGAAACTTAGGTTTTCTAAAATGAATTTACCGAGTCTTAAATATATTACACAAGCCGGTGGCAAACTTTCCAAAGAAATGGCAGAAGAATTTAATACAATATGTGAAGAAAAAGGTATTAAATTAATCATTATGTATGGACAAACAGAGGCAACAGCAAGAATGGCATATTTACCATGGGAAAAGGCTAGAGAAAAAGCAGGAAGTATGGGAATTGCTATTCCAGGAGGGAAATTCACTTTAATAGATGAAGAAGGAAATGAGATAATAGAAGCCAATATAACAGGAGAATTAGTTTATACAGGTGAAAATGTAACATTAGGATATGCTGAGAGTTATAGGGATTTAAGCGATGGTGATATCAATCAAGGAGTATTATTCACTGGAGATATGGCTAGAAGGGATGAAGATGGTTTTTATTATATTGTAGGACGCAAAAAAAGATTCTTGAAGCTCTTTGGAAATCGTATTAACTTGGATGAAGTTGAGGGACTTTTGAAAAGGGAAGGTTATGAATGTGCATGTGCCGGATACGATGATCATATGCAAATTTATAGTACATCTAAGAGTATGAATGAGGATATAAAGAGTTTTGTAAGCCAACTAACACATATTCATCCATCTGCTTTTGAAATGCGATATATTGATGAAATCCCACGCAATGAAGCAGGTAAGATATTATACTCAGCATTAAAATAAAGGAGTTTAATATGTCAAAGATTGAAGAAATGATGAATTGGTCACCTTATAGTTTACCATCTAGTGAAAAACAAAAAATTTATGAGGAAGGACTAAATAACTTAACACATAAGCACTATAATGGGTGTGAACTTTATAGAAAGATGTTAGATAACTTTAAGTTTGATATAAGTAGTGAATATAAAGTAGAAGAAGTACCATTTTTGCCAGTAAGATTATTTAAACAATATGAACTCTGTAGTGTTCCAAAAGAAGAGGTTGTTAAAACAATGACCTCTTCTGGTACCACAGGGCAACAAGTATCTAGGATTTTTTTAGATCGTGTGACATCTACAAATCAAACAAAAGTATTAGCGAAAATATCTTCTGAATTTTTAGGGACAAAGAGATTACCAATGCTTATTATTGATAGTAAAGCTGTTGTAAAGGATAGAAGATTATTTTCAGCAAGAGGTGCAGGAATATTAGGTTTTTCTATGCTAGGAAGAAATGTAACATATGCTTTAGATGAAAATATGAATTTAGATATAGAAGCGATAGAGTTATTTTTAAATCAGCATAAAGACAAAGAGATTTTTGTTTTTGGTTTCACATTTATGATATGGGAACACTTTTATAAAATACTAAAAGAGAATAATATAAAAATTAATTTATCTAAAGGAATTATGTTTCATGGTGGAGGTTTTAAAAAATTAATAGAGCAAGCTGTAGATAATGAAACTTTTAAAGCAAGGCTCAATGACGTATGTGGCATACAGAAGGTATATAATTATTATGGTATGGTGGAACAGACAGGTTCAATATTCATGGAATGTGAGTATGGACATTTACATACTTCTATTTTTTCAGATATTCTTATAAGAAATCCTAAAGATTTTTCCTTATGCTCAAAAGGAGAGAAGGGTCTGGTTCAATTAGTTTCATTATTACCAGAAAGTTATCCAGGACATAGTTTGTTATCAGAAGATATAGGAGAAATCATAGGAGAAGATGATTGTCCATGTGGTAGATTAGGAAAGACTTTTAGACTTCATGGTAGAATCAAACAAGCAGAAATAAGGGGGTGTAGTGATACCTATGAGAGAAAATAGTATAACTTATGTAATAGGGGACAAGTTACCTATAGTAAAGCCGTTACCACCTTATTCAGAGATTGTATGTGATTTTTTAGATGAGTTATCTAAACGTTTAAGAAGAGATAAAAACAATGCACAATATACAGATATTATTTCATTAGCCTTTTGGTGTAGAAAGAATAATATCAAGCGGCTAAAAGAACAGTTTCAAGCACAATATGCCATAGGGAGAGGACTGGTTTTTCATATTACGCCATCTAATGTTCCTATAAATTTTGCTTTTTCCTATTTCTTTGGTTTATTATCGGGAAACAGTAATATTGTACGTATTCCACAGAAAGATTATCCTCAGATACAGATTATATGTAATGAAATCAATCGTGTTTTAAATTTAGAAGAGTATAAAATGCTTAAAGAAATGACTTTATTTGTGAGTTATGGAAGAGATGATGAGTTGACTGAATATTATTCCTCGATTTGTGATGGAAGAATAATATGGGGTGGAGATAAGGCGATTAAAAATATTAGAAAGTTTTCTTTAAAGGAAAGAGCTGTAGAAGTTGTATTTGCAGATCGCTATTCTTTTGCATTAATAGATATAGAGACCATTTTACGAATGGACGACAAACAAAGATTAGAATTAGCTCAAAAATTTTATAATGATACTTACTTAATGGATCAAAATGCTTGCTCTACGCCACATTTAATAATCTGGCAAGGTGCGGATGAAGAGAAGAAGAAGCGTGCACAAGAACTTTTTTGGAAAAGTATCTATCAAATCGCTGCCCAATATGATTTAGCAGATATAAAAGCAGTGGACAAATATACAAGTTTATGCCAGTTTGCTATGGAAGCAGATTATATTAAAGAGATTCAAAAATATGATAACTTATTATATCGTATTGAGTTAAACTACCTAACAGAAGATTTATCCGTGTTAAGAGGGCAGTATGGTATGTTCTTTGAATATTATATTAGTCAACTAGAAGAATTAAAAGATAAAATAACGTCTAAAGTACAAACAGTGACATATGTAGGAATTAATCCAGAATGCATTATAAAGTTTATTCAAGAATGTCATTTAACAGGAATCGATCGTATTGTTCCAATGGGAGAAGCGCTTAATATAGATGTTTATTGGGATGGATATGATATCATAGGGCAATTGATAAGATATATTGAAGTAAGATAGGACGTGAAGAAATTGATATTAAAGGATAAAAATGCAATTATTACAGGAGCTAATAGAGGTATAGGAAAAAAGACATTAGAAGTTTTTGCAGCTCAAGGTGCGAATATTTGGGCATGTGCTAGAAAATCTAATGAAGAATTTGAGGAATATATAGCTGAATTAAGCAAAACATACGATGTGATAATTGAACCTATTTATTTTGATTTAAGTGATGATGAAGAGATTAAAAAAGCTATGAAGCAGATTATAGATACTAAAAAGGATATACATATTTTGGTTAATAACGCAGGAATAGTAGCAGAAAGTAAGCTATTTCAAATGACAACAATAGAAGAAATGAAGAGAGTATTTGATATAAACTTTTTTGCACCTATGCTTATTTCACAATATATATCTAAAAAGATGTTACGACAAAAACAAGGAAGTATTATTAATATGTCATCAATAGCAGCAATAGATGGGGAGCCAGCTCAATTAGAATATGTATCTAGTAAAGCAGCGTTAATAGGAGCTACTAAAAAATTAGCTATAGAGTTAGGTAAATATGGAATACGTGTAAATGCAGTAGCACCAGGCGCAACTGATACGGATATGGGGGGGAAAATAAAGCAAGAAGTATTAGAACAAACTCTAAATAAAACAGTTATGAAACGTATGGCAACAACGGAAGAAATTGCTAATACAATTTTGTTTTTAGCATCAGATTTATCATCTTATATAACAGGACAAGTTATTAGAGTTGATGGAGGTTCAAATTGATGGGTAGTGAAAGAATATCAGATATAAAAGTAATGAGCTCATGGATGAGAAAAAAGGCATTGGAAATGGCTTATTATGCAGGGGATAAAGGGGCACATTTAGGAGCAGGTTTATCTTCAATAGAGATTTTGGCATGTTTGTATGGTGGAGCAACGAATCTAAGTGCTCAGTATATGAAGAGGGAAAATCGTGACATATTTATACCAAGTAAAGCACATTGTGTTTTATCTTTTTATACTGCACTTGCATATTCAGGTTTTTTTGATATAGAGGATTTAAATCAATTTGAACATAATGGAAGTGAGTTACCAGGTCATCCAATTATGAATTCTAATAGGGGGATTGAGTTTTCAGGAGGAAGCTTAGGTATGGGCTTATCTCAAGGAATAGGTATGGCACTTGCTTATAAGAAAAAGAAATATAGTAGTAAAGTATATGTATTACTAGGTGATGGTGAATGTGATGAAGGCTCTATATGGGAAGGTGCTATGTCAGCAGCCCATTTTAAGTTAGATAATTTAATCGTAATTATAGATTGTAATAAATTACAGTATGATGGTGCAACAGAAGATATTATGAAACTTAATTCCATAAGAAGAAAATTTGAAGCTTTTGGATTTGAGGCTATAGAAGTAGATGGACATAATATTGAAGATTTATATAATGCTTTTATAAGTTTTCAAAGTATTTATAATGGTAAACCTAAAGTAATTATTGCACATACAGTTAAAGGAAAAGGTGTTTCATTTATGGAGAATAGGAAGGAATGGCATCATGCATTTTTATCTGAAGAGAACTATAACTTAGCTATGAGAGAAGTGGAGGAAAATGAACAATGATATTTGATAAAAAAAATGCAAGATTTTTATCAATGCTTGGCCATAGAGGAACATTCTCCATTATGATGACAGAATTAGCAGAGCAAATGGAGCATTTAATTGTGATGACAGCAGATATGGGATATTTAACTGGACTAGAAAAATTTAAGAAAAAATATCCTGAACAATTTTATAATGTAGGAATTGCAGAACAAAACATGATTGGAATTGCATCAGGTTTGGCAAAGGTTGGAAACATAGTTTTTGCAACTACATATGCAAATTTTATTACAATGAGAAGCTATGAGCAAATTAGATTAAATTTAGGGTATATGAAATTTAATGTAAAAATAGTAGGAACAGGTGCAGGTTTATCTATGGGAATGTCAGGAAATTCACATTATGGTCTAGAAGATGTAGCACTTATGAGAGCTATACCTAATATGATGGTTGTTTCACCAGCTGATGGAATAGAAATTGCTAAAACATTAGTAGCTGCTACAGAATATGAGGGGCCTATGTATATTAGGCTATCAGGTACACTTAATCAACCAATCATTTATAGAGAAGATTATAAATTTGAGTTAGGTAAAGCTATTACATTAAAAGAAGGTAGAGATATAACGCTTATAGCGACAGGAACAATGGTATATGAATGTTTAAAGGCGGCAGAAGAATTAGAAAGTCAAGAGATATCTGTTCGAGTTATTAATATGCATACTATAAAACCATTAGACACTGAAATTATAGATGAGGCATTAAAAGAAACCAGATTATTAGTAACAGTAGAGGAACATAGTGTTATAGGAGGACTTTCGAGTGCAGTTGCTGAGTATAAAAGTACGAAATGTACATTGGTCCCACAATTAAAAATTGGATTACCTGATCAGTTTGGAGTAGTGGGTGAGTATAAGTACTTATTGGAATATTACGGTTTAACAGCGAGACAAATAGCTCAGAAAGTCAAAGCAAGATATGAACTACTTTAAGGAGAGATAAAATGGAGGTAAAAAATACTCAAGATGTTATTTTTCGTCCTATGAGAGAATCAGATTTAGCTCAGGTAATGGAATGGCGTATGCAACCTGATATTACGAAATATATGAGTACAGATCCAAAATTGACTTTAGAAGGACAATATAAATGGTTTTATAAGCAAAAAGAAAATCCTAATAACTATTTATTTATTATAGAAGTAGATCAGTTACCAGTAGGTGTATTTACAATATTGGATTTAGATGAAGTTAATAGTAGATGTAGTTCAGGATTGTATATTGCTGTAAAAGAGAAAAGGTCTTTAGAATTAGCAATGAGAATTGAGTGGGGAATCTACGAATTTATATTTGGAACACTAAAGCTAAATAAAACATATGCTGAAATTTTCTCAGATAATCGAGGCGTTATCAGATTAAAGAAAATGTGTGGTAGTGAGATTGAAGGGGAATTAAAGCAACATATTTATAAAAATGGTGTGTATTATGATATTACAGTTATGGGAATGTATGCAGATAAGTGGAGAGAAATAAAAAAAGGGTATAAATATAAAGAGATAAAGTTTGAGCTATAAAAAGTATAAGATAACTGAAATGATGATTAGTATTAGTGAATTTATTTGAAATTGTAGAAGAGATGTAAGACAAGTAATTGACTATATATTATATATTAGTTAGTTCCAG
>JAGAVZ010000285.1 GCA_017941635.1 Cellulosilyticum sp. | reverse complement strand
AGGAAGAAATAAAAGTAGGTAAAGCTCATATAATAAGTACAATAGATGAAAATGGGCCTAAAATGTACGAAATTGAAATAGTAAAATTACTTAATCAAGACACCCCTGGACCTAAAAGTATGGTAATAAAGGTTACAGATCCAACATTATTAGAAAAAACAGGTGGTATAGTACAAGGAATGAGTGGAAGTCCTATAATCCAAAATGATAAAATTATAGGAGCTGTGACACATGTGTTAGTAAATAAGCCAGATGTAGGATATGGAATTTATATCCAGTGGATGTTGCAAGATGCAAAAATAATAAAATAAGTGTTAATAAGAAAAAAATATGATATAATGGTACTAGGAAATTGAGAAAATTTTTTAGTACTTTTTTTTAATATTAGAAGGAATAAATTTAATTTTGTCGAATAAATTATTTAGAAATAATTTGGGATAAATTGGTTAAAAGTATAAATAAGGAGAGAAAATCATGAAAGATTCAAAAATATCAGTACTAATAGCAGATGATAATAAAGAATTCTGTAACATATTAAATGATTATCTACTAAATCAAAGAGATATAGTAGTTACAGGAATTGCAAAAGATGGTTTAGAAGCTTTAAAGTTAATAGAGGAGAAAAAACCAGATTTAGCAATATTAGATATAATAATGCCACATTTAGATGGTTTAGGGGTTTTAGAAAGATTAAATACGTTAAATATTGAAAAAATGCCTAGAATAATAGTTCTTTCAGCAGTTGGACAAGATAAAATAACTCAAACAGCTATTACATTAGGTGCAGACTATTATGTCGTTAAACCTTTTGATATGGATGTATTTACAAAAAGAATAAGACAAATGTTTAATAATACAATTTCTGAAGAAGTTACAACAACAACTAATAGAACTATATCATTAGTAGAGTTACCAGAAGTAAAGGTTGAAACAAAAAAAGAACCAATGGATTTAGAGGCAGAGATAACTAATATAATACATGAAATAGGTGTACCAGCTCATATTAAAGGATACCAATACTTAAGAGATGCTATTATTATGGTTATTAATGATATGGATATTTTAAATTCTATTACAAAGCAACTTTATCCTTCCATTGCAAAACAATACAATACAACACCTAGTCGTGTAGAACGTGCAATTCGTCATGCTATTGAAGTAGCTTGGAGTCGTGGGAAAATGGATACTATCGATAAGCTTTTTGGTTATACTGTCAATAATGGTAAAGGAAAACCTACTAATAGCGAATTTATTGCACTTATTGCAGATAGGCTTCGTCTTGAAATGCAAGTAGGATAATAGTCATTTCAAATAATATAAAGTGCTATGTATAGCATATAAAAACCTCTATTGAGAGTTTCAAGTAAACTATCAATAGAGGTTTTGTTATATAAACAAGTTAAAAGTTTGAATTATAAGAATTGAGTGGTAAAATATATTGGTAAGGAATTTGGTTAATATATACAAGGGGGAGAGTTTGGCATAATGAAAAATATAAAAGTTAAGGGACAGTCTGTAAAGAGAAAATTAATAATAGCACTTGTACCAATTGTTATTATGAGTACGCTTCTTTTAGTTTTATTTTCTTATAGAACAAGTAGTCGAATGCTCAAAGCGTATTCAAAAGACCTTTTAATGTCATCTGTGGAAAATCAAGCAGTCCAAATTGAGGCTTGGTTAAATGAAAATTTAGCTTCTTTTCGAATGATTAAGGAAGTGATTGAGCAAAGTAAACCAAATGAGAAGGAATTACAGAAGATTATAGATTTAACCTACCAAATTAATTCAAATTATCCAGCAGGATTATATATAGCAGATAATCAGGGAACTGTATGGAGAGCTGACAAGACAAAAACAATAGAACAAAATATCCAGGACTGTATATGGTATAAACAGGGGTTATCAAGAGTTAATATGGATTTTGGTTCTGCTTATATCAATGAGCAGGGAGAAAAAGTAATTAGTGCTTCAGGACTTCTAAAAGAAGAAGGGGAAAAAACACGTGTTATTTCCGCAGATGTTTCTTTAAATCGCATGGCAGTTATTACAAATGCTTTTATTAGTATGGATGGTGCAGAAGCATTTTTAGTAGATGCATCAAACCAAACCATTTTGGCACACCGAGATAGTCAGATTGTCTCAAAAAAACTGAGTGAAATTGAAGATAATCATTTTATGAGTATGATAGCCACTAAGTTTAACGATAGAAATTATGATTTTTGTACAATAGACGGGAAAATGACAGTTTTTGAACATGTAGGAGATATGGATTGGTATTTGGTTTCTTATGTACCAGAGTATATTGTTTTAAAAGATCTTTATCAATTAAGATGGAAAATGCTCATGATTGGATGTGTAGCTATTTTATTATTAGTAATCATTATGGAACGTATGACGCATCGCGTTATGCTACCCATTAATTCACTAACAAAAACAATGGAGGCGATGGCACAAGGTGATTTTACAATGGAAATCATAAGGCATAGTCAAGATGAAATCGGTATAATGAGTGAAAGTGTTCAAGGCTTTGTTAGTGTCATGAAACAAATGGTTCAAGAAATAAAGGGTGTTTCTTATAAGTTAAAGGGGCAAGCTGATGAAAGCGATGAGGTGTCTAGAAGAATGTTTGACGCAAGCAATCTACAGTCTGACTCCATGAATGAATTGAATGTCACTGTAGATCAAATGGCAATTTCTATTGGGGAAATTGCAGAGAGTGCAACACAACTTTCTGAAATTGTAACAGATACAAAAGTAGCAAGTGAAGATGTGAATTGCAAGATGCAAGAGACTGTTACGATTTCTGAAAAAGGTCGATTAGATATGCAACAAGTAAGAGTAGAGATGACTAATATACAAGAAACAATTGATAAATTACAGGGAGCAATTAATAATGTAGGGAATGCCTCACATGAAATTAATGGCATTGTGAATTTAATTGGTAATATTGCAAGTGAAACAAATTTATTATCATTAAACGCATCAATTGAGGCCGCTAGGGCAGGTGAGCTGGGAAAAGGATTTGCTGTAGTAGCAAGTGAAATTGGTAAATTAGCACAAAATAGTACAGATTCAGTAGCTAAAATTTCAGGGTTAATAGAACAAGTTAATGCCCTTGTCTTGGACGTTGTTAATCAAGCAGTAGAGAGTGCACAGAGCATTCATCAAAGCAGTATGATGATTGATAGAGCGGTGACAACTTATGAAGAAATTTTTTCGAATATACAAAAAACAAATTGTTTAGTAAGTAATATTAGTGATCGAATGACAAAGGTTGATGAAATAGCCATAAATGTAGCCTCTATTTCAGAAGAACAGGCAGCAAGTTCGCAACAAATTGCTGCAACAGCACAAGTGATGGTTGGTCAAGCACATCACATTGCAGAAAATAGTAAGCAAGTTGCAAGTTATGCTAAGTCTTTAGCAGAAACAGCAGATTATTTAGAAGATCAAATGAATCAATTTCAGATATAGAGGGTGATGAGATGAAAGTGCATCATAGAATCTTGAAGGGTGTAATGATAATAGGTTTAGGATTAGTAGGGCTAGTTGGATGTGCAAAAAATAATGTCAATTCCAATGAGCAAATTAAAATACTTCTAACATTAGTAGAAGGTGATACATTTAGAAATACATTAGTGGACAAAGTGGTCCAAATAGCGGAAGAAGAAGGCGTGTACATAGAGGTATATGATGAGCATGGATCATTAGAACAACAGGTTGAACATATTAAGATGGCAGTGGAAAAAGAGTATGACGCAATTATATGCTCACCAATAAATGCAGATATTGTTCTAGAACTCGAAGCTTTAGCTGGGGACTTGCCTATTGTATACTTTAATAATTGTCCTGATGAAAAATGGTTAAAGCCAGGCCAATATATGTATGTAGGTTCGGATGAACAATATGCTGGACAATATCAAGCCGAGTATATTTTAGAGCAGTTTCAAGAGCAATCAGAGCTCAATGTGGTTATATTAAAAGGTGAAAAAGGACATATAGCAACGAATGGTCGTACAGATGAATTGAAATATACTTTAAATGCTTCTGATAAGAATATTCATTATGTATTTGAGGATTATGCTTATTGGTCTCAAGATGAGGCATATGATTTATTTAAGATGTTTTTAAAAACCAAACAACCATTTGATGTGGTTGCATGTAATAATGATGCTATGGCATTAGGCGTCATCGAAGTATGTAAAGAGCAAGGGATAAAAGATGTGATGGTTATAGGAGTAGATGCAACAGCAGATGGGTGTGAAGCTATTGAAAAAGGAGATATGGCATTTACGGTATATCAGTCAGCTACAGGTCAGGGAGAGTATGCAATCAAAACAGCAATAAGATTGGCTAAGGGACAATCTATAGCAGATTTAGAGTATTTGTCAGAGGATGGAAAGCACGTGTGGGTTCCTTTTGAAAGAGTAGATGCCAGCAATGTTGCTACATATAAGTGATAGAATTTATGTAGATCATAAAACAAATAGAACACGCATATGAAAAAGAGCAACCATTTATCAAAATGGTTGCTCTTTACAGTGTAAAAGGGTTACATTAATGAGACTCTTCATTAAAAATACTGCGTTTATCTAAAGGTGTATAGTTTTTATGTTTTGCCACACTCTTATAAGCTGGACGAATGATTTTACCACGATTTACAATTTCTTCAATACGATGTGCACTCCAACCAGCAATACGTGCAATCGCAAAAATAGGTGTATAGAGTTCTAATGGTAGGTTGAGCATATTGTATACAAAACCAGAGTAGAAGTCTACATTGGCACTTACGCCTTTATAAATTTTACGTTTTTTAGCGATTACTTGAGGTGCAAGTGTTTCGATTTTATTATAGAAGTTAAATTCTGCATCTAATCCTTTTTCATGGGCTAATTTTTGTGCATATTCTTTTAAGATGACTGCACGAGGGTCAGAGATAGAATAAACAGCATGCCCTATACCGTAGATTAAACCAGAACGGTCAAAGGCTTCTTTATTGAGAAGACGCATGAGATAATCCTCGATAGCAGCATCATCTGTCCAATCCTCAATATTTTCCTTCATATCTTCTAACATGTGTACGACTTTAAGGTTAGCTCCACCATGACGCGGGCCTTTGAGAGAACCAAGTGCAGCAGCAATTACGGAATATGTATCTGTACCAGAAGAAGTTACAAGATGGGTTGTGAAGGTAGAGTTGTTTCCGCCCCCATGTTCTGCGTGTAGAATCAGGGCTAAATCCAATAAAGTTGCTTCTAGTGGTGTATATTTACAATCTGGTCTAAGCATATATAAAATATTTTCAGCAGTGCTAAGTTCTGGTTTAGGTGTATGAATGTAGAGACTTTGATTTTGATGAGTGTGGGCATAGGCCTGATATGCATAGACGGCTAAAGTAGGAAAACAACCAATTAAAGAAATACATTGTCTAAGTACATTATAGGTAGAAGTGTCATCTGGCATTTCATCGTAACTATAAAGTGCTAATACACTACGTGCTAAAGAATTCATAATATCTTTGCTTGGATTTTTAAGGATAATATCATTTACGAAATCATTAGGAAGTTGACGTTCATTACCAAGAAGGGTTGTAAATTCTGTGAGTTCTTCATTATTAGGAAGCATACCAAAAAGTAAAAGGTAGACCGTTTCTTCGAATCCTAGTCGATGGTCTTTTAGATAACCTTTTGTAATGAGAGAAACATCAATACCTCGATAAAGAAGTTGACCAGGTATGGGTAAGATTTCACCATCATCGATCATATAAGAATGAACTTCACCGATATCTGTTAAGCCTACTAACACACCACGTCCATCCAAATCACGTAGACCACGTTTGACAGAGTATTTAGTGAAGAGCTCAGGATCAATATAATTTACTTTTTCACAAGTTTCTGAGAGTTTGAGTAAAAATTCTTTTTTGTTTTCTTGCATTCACATCACCTTTCTTTAAGATTTATTTATAGAAAATTATATATATTTAATAATTATACATAAAAATAAGAAAAATAGAAGTAGAAAAATTTTGGTTTGTAGAAACAAAGGTAAAAAAAGAGAACCAGGCCTTAGATCAAATAAGTAAGGCATAGTTCTCAGTCATTGTAATATGAAGGTTTAGTTATTTGCTAATTTTTTTACAAAGCTTTCTGTTGGTGTAACGTAAAGTGTTTTAAAGTTTGTATAAATAACCATACCAGGTTTGGCATTTGGAATTTTTTTAACGTATTTTTTATAAGTGTAATCAATTGGAACATGACTAGACATCTTCCCACTGCTATAATAAGCAGCAAGCATCGCACCTTCTAATGTAATTTCTTCGGAAATAGGTGTACCATCAATGCTTTTGATGATAACGTGTGAGCCAGGGCCATCTTTAATATGGAGCCAAAGATCGTTTGGTTTAGCAAATTTCATGGTAAGACTATCATTTTGATAGTTATTTTTACCTACATAAATATCATGACCCTCTGTAGATTTAAAGTGAAGATAAGGAAGCTCTTTTTTATTGGATTTACCTTTTTGTACGCCTTTACGTTTTTTGAGATAACCCATTTCAATCAGTTCGCTACGAAGTTCATCGATATCTTCTTTAGTTTCGAGAAGATCTAAGGAAAGTAATACCGATTGTAAGTATTTGATATCTTCTTCAATGATATCAAGTTGCTCTTTGGCAGCAAGCTCTGTACGTTTTGCTTTAGTATAAAGTTTATAATAAGCTTGTGCATTTTCAATAGCTGATAGATGTGATTCTAGTGGGATCGTGATTTCCTCATAGGGTTCTTCATAGTAATTTAATGTAGTGAATGAAGTACTACCAGTATCTACTTGGAAGGCGTAGGCTGTAATGAGTTCACCATAAATCTTATATAAATCTTTATGAGCAGCTTCTTCTAAAGCTTTTTCTTGAATTTGTTTTTTACGTACACTACGGTCTAAGAAAGTATGCAGTAATTTTTTGATATCTCCAGTTTTTTGAGAGACATTAAAATGCGTGCTACGTTCAAAGTAAAAGTGTTCTAGAAGGGCGCTCATACTATCAAAGTGTTTATGTTCTAGTGATTCAAGATTTACTAGGTTAAAGCAATAAAAATCAGAAGGTAATTCTTTTTCATCTAAATATAAAGTTGGCGAAAAGTGTGCTTCTTTAACTTTTTTTAGTTCTGAGTTAAAGCTAGCAAAAAGATTACCTAATAAGCCAGTGGAAAGGGTTGATGCCACAAGGGAGCTATCTAAGTGACTTTCACAACATAAATTTTGTGCAAACACAGGACTTAGACCGTTAAAGCTTGTATATAGTGCTTTAAAGAGTGGTAGTTCTTTTGTTTGGATTTTTTGAATAAAAGTTGTTTCATCAACTGTTAAAGGATTCAATTTATCTCCACTTGGTGGTCTTATATAAGTGCGATTTGGAAGAACTTCACGTACACTACTTTTATCTAGAGAGATGTGTTTAATACTGTCAATAATCGTACCATCTTGCTTCATCAGAATAATATTAGAATGACGTCCCATAATTTCAATAACCAGTTGTTTAATTTCTTTATCACCAAGTTCATTAGTTGCTTCAATAGAAAGGCAAACAATACGCTCCATATCTGGTTGGGTAATCTCTAAGAGTTTACCACCACCAAGGTGCTTACGCAGAAGCATACAAAACATAGGGGGTTCTTGGTTATTATTTTTAGTTAATGTGGAAAGATGCAATCTTGGATAATTGCTATTTGCAGTTAATAAAAGTTTATAAGAATTACCTTGATTTCTCATGGTAATTAAAATATCTTCTTTTTCTGTTTGATAAATTTTATCGATACGTCCGCCAACGAGACTGGTTTGTAATTCATGTACTACATTGGCAAGGACAAGACCATCTAAAGCCATAATCATGCCTCCTTTAAATATAGGACAAAGTATAGCATAATTTTTTTGAAAATAAAAGGAAGCTGTGTTATAATAGAAAGCAAATGTCTAATATGAGCTGGAAAGTAGGGAAAGCTATGATCAGTAGTATGACAGGCTATGGAAGATATGAGCTTCAAGAAAATGAGCGTAAGGTGCTTGTTGAAATGAGTGGTGTGAATCATCGTTATTTAGATTTAAATATAAGATTACCACGTCCTTTAATGCCTTTAGAGGATGCTGTAAGAAAGTGTGTCAAAGCTAAGCTTGCTAGAGGTAAAGTAGAAATCAGTATCACCTATCAATCTCATTCAGAAGAAGAACTAGATGTTATGGTGAATGATACTTTGGGTAAAGCGTATTTAGAAGGCTTACGTCACCTGGGGAATCAATTTGGTCTAGAAGATGATATCAAGCTTTCTGCACTAATGAATGTCAATGATTTAATCACCTTACAGAAAAAGAACATTGATCAAGAAGTGGTAGGTACAATGCTTCAGAAAGCTGTTGAAGGTGCATTAGAGACATTTATGAAAATGCGTACAAATGAAGGTGAAGCTTTAAAGCAAGATATACTTACAAAAAGTATTAAGCTTAGTGAAATGACTGATGCTATTGAGCTTAGAAGTCCCCAAGTGGTACAACACTATAGAGAACGTTTGCAAGCAAGATTAGGTCAGTTACTTGCAGAGTCACCTATAGATGAAGCACGTATTGCAGCAGAGGTTGCAGTATTTGCTGATAAATGTGCCATTGATGAAGAAATCACAAGGCTAAAAAGTCATATTAAGCAGTTAGAAGAAATTTTAACATGCGGCGGTGTTGTAGGACGAAAACTAGATTTTCTGATGCAAGAAATGAACCGAGAAGCGAATACCATGGGTTCTAAGGCAAATGATTACGAGATTACTAAGCTTGTAGTTGAACTCAAAACAGAGATTGAAAAAGTCAGAGAACAAGTTCAAAATATAGAGTAGGTGAAACATGAGCCAATTTATCAATATAGGTTATGGCAATATTGTGGCAGCAAGTCGCATTGTGGCGATTGTAACAGCAGATTCAGCACCGATTAAGCGTCTTATTGTGGAGGCAAGAGAAAAGTCTCAGCTTATTGATGCCACACAAGGACGAAAGACCAGAGGTGTTATTATTACAGATAATCATCAAGTTATTTTATCAGCGCTGCAGCCAGATACAATGGCAAGTAGACTGATGCAACAAAGTGAGAAAATAAAGGAGTAAGGCAAAATGAGTCAAGGATTAAAAATTGTCTTATCAGGACCATCAGGTTCGGGTAAAGGGACGATTGTAAAAGAACTGATTAAAGATAAGCAGTTCCAATTGTCGATTTCAGCAACAACACGTGCCCCTAGACAAGGAGAAGAAGAAGGTGTACACTATTTCTTTAAAACACGCGAAGCATTCGAAACTATGATTGCTCAAAATGAGCTTTTAGAACATGCTCAGTTTTGTGGAAATTACTATGGTACACCAAAAGCATTTATCGAAGATAGTGTAAAAAATGGAAAAGATGTTATACTAGAGATAGAAGTAGAAGGTGCAATGCAAATCAAAGAAATCTATCCAGAAGCAGTATTTATCTTTGTTGTACCACCATCTCTTACAGAACTTGAAAATCGTCTTGTAGGTCGTAATACAGAAACAAGAGAAGTTATTGATCAAAGACTTGGAAGAGCAAAAGAAGAGTTAGCGCTTTATAAGCAGTATGACTATGTCGTTGTTAATGACCGTCTAGTAGAAGCTATTGAAGAAATCCAGTGTATTGTACGTGCTGAGAAATTAAGAAGTAGCTTTTATGGACAAAATATAGAAAATGAAAATCGCTAGTGGCGATAGACACTTAGGAGGAATAAATATGTTACAACCATCTTATACTCAAATTATGCAAAAGTTAAATGCGGAAGGTGAGTCAAAACTTACAAGCCGTTACTCAATTGTTATTGCAACAGCTAAACGTGCAAGAAACATCATCGACATCATCAATGAACAAGCAGCTGCTACAAAAGAAGCTGACAAAACAGGTGAGAGAACAATGTCACCTGAAAAAATGAAAGAAGCAAACGAATTAAACGAGTTATTAAAAACAAAAAAACCTACTTCAATTGCAGTAGATGAAATCTATGCTGGAGAAATTCGTATGAAAGAATACCACCCAGTTGTTGAAGAAGAGCAAGAAGAAGTAGAGGCACAAGAAGTACAATTATAATAAGTAAAGAAAAGGGGCTGTTATTTAACAGCCTTTTCTTATGTCTTCCAAATGAAGAGATTAAATGATTAATACTTATGTGTATACTAAGTATAAGGAGTAGAGAAGGAATAAGGAAACAGATATTAAAATATAGATTTTGAAAAGGGTAGTGTAAAGTAATCTATGAAAAATTAAAATCAAAGATTAGTTACACTAAACCTAAAAATGGTAGGTGATTTATAAGAGAAAAAGCTATTTTGGGGCGTGAGAAATAACCCATTTAAAGGGCATTTTTTGAAGAGGT
>JAGAVZ010000284.1 GCA_017941635.1 Cellulosilyticum sp. | reverse complement strand
TATGTAAAAATAAGGTAATCTATATACAAAAAGAAAATATGCATAATATCTCCGTTGTTAATTTCATTAAATATAACATCTTTGATAAGTCGATTTTAAAATTTTACCATTTGTAATGTGTAATTTTATTAATTTTATAATATTTTAATCAAGTTGAAATATAAATAATTATATGATATTCTTGCTAGGTTAGTATAAAAATAAGGGGGATTAATAATTATGAAAAAAGCATTATCTATGTTACTAACAGCATCCGTACTTGGATCACTTTCATTATCAATGGTAGGTTGTGGAAGTAGTGCAGCAACACCAACTAATGACTCTAGTGTATCTAACGAAGCTAGTGAATCTTCTAATGGCGCTACTGAATCTAATGACTCTAGCGAAACTCCTGCATCTGATGAAACTCAATCTTCAGGCTATGAACTTGCTTTAGTTACTGATATTGGGACAATCGATGACAAGTCTTTCAACCAAGGTGCTTGGGAAGGCGTAGAGAAATATGCAACAGAAAACAATAAAACCTATAAATACTATCAACCAACTGAGAAAACAACAGCTGCTTATGTGAATACAATCAGCTTAGCAATTGAAGGTGGGGCAAAAGTGGTTGTATGTCCAGGCTATTTATTTGAGCCAGCAGTATTTGAAGTACAAGATACATATCCTGATATTAAATTTATCTTATTAGATGGTGAACCACACAATGAGGATTACAGCGAATATCGTACAAATGATAATGTATGTCCAATTCTTTATCAAGAAGACCAAGCTGGTTTCTTAGCAGGTTATGCTGTTGTTAAAGATGGTTATACAAAACTTGGTTTCATGGGTGGTATGGCTGTACCAGCTGTTATGCGTTACGGTTATGGATTTGTTCAAGGTGCAGAACTTGCAGCAACAGAAATGAATGTAACAGATTTAGAAGTTAAATATCACTATACAGGTGGATTCAATGCAACTCCAGAAGTTCAAGCAATGGCAGCTTCTTGGTATCAATCTGGTACAGAAGTTATCTTTGGTTGTGGTGGAGCTGTAGGTAACTCTGTTATGAGTGCAGCTGAAGCTGGTAGTGGAAAAGTAATTGGGGTAGACGTTGATCAATCTCCAGAATCTGATACTGTTATTAGTTCAGCTATGAAACAATTAGCAATTTCTGTATATGATGTCATTGGTGACTACTATGAAGGAAACTTCCCTGGAAAAGAAACATTAACAATGGATGTAACAACAGATGGTGTTGGATTACCTATGTCTACTTCTAAATTTAGTACCTTTACTCAAGCTGACTATGATGCTATTTATGCTAAATTAGTATCTGGGGAAATCAAAACACTTACAGATGCAGATGTTGCATCAGCTACAGAACTTCCTGTTACAAATGTAACTGTTAGTGTGATTGAATAGTTTGCGACTCAAAAAGGTGCCTAAGGCACCTTTTTCTCATTTTATCAAAATAAATAAAGGAGGTAGCTACGTGAATCATATTATTGAAATGCTAGACATCACTAAGACATTTCCTGGCATTATTGCCAATGATTGTGTAACACTTCAGGTAAAACCAGGTGAGATTCATGCTTTACTTGGCGAAAATGGTGCGGGAAAGTCCACCTTAATGAGTATTTTATTTGGCCTTTATCAACCAGATTCAGGAATCATCAAAATTCGAGAAGAAGAAGTGCATATTAACGGGCCACTAGATGCCAATCGTTTAGGTATTGGTATGGTTCATCAACATTTTAAATTAGTACATAATTTCACTGTTTTACAAAACATCATCTTAGGTGTAGAAACCGTTAAAGGTGGCTTCCTTGAGATGCAAACAGCACGTCAAAAAGTCATAGAACTAAGCAATCGCTATGGTCTTAAAGTAGACCCAGATGCACTCATTTCAGAAATTACTGTAGGGATGCAACAACGTGTAGAAATACTTAAAATGCTTTATCGAAATAATGATATTTTAATCTTAGATGAACCAACAGCAGTATTGACCCCTCAAGAAATTGAGGAGCTAATGAATATTATGAGAACCCTTACTAGAGAAGGTAAGTCTATTATCTTTATTACTCATAAATTAGCTGAAATTAAAGCTGTTGCAAACCGTTGTAGCGTCCTTAGACGCGGAAAGTATATTGGTACGGTAGACGTTACATCAACAAGTAAGGAAATGCTATCTGAAATGATGGTAGGACACAAAGTGAATCTAACTGTTCAAAAAGAATCAAGTAAACCAAAGGAAGTCCTTTTAAAAGTAGAACAACTCTCAGTAGCAGCAAAAAAAGAAGGGCATACCAAAAATATTGTTAATGATGTAAGTTTTTCTGTACATGGTGGAGAAATCGTTTGTATTGCAGGAATTGATGGCAACGGTCAAACCGAACTTGTTCAAGCCATTACAGGACTCACTAAATTGAAATCAGGAAAGGTCTTTCTTAAGGAACAAGATGTAACAGGGCAGAGTATTCGTTATAAAAATACACATGGACTCAGTCATATCCCAGAAGATAGACATCTTCATGGCCTTGTCTTAGATTATACATTAGGTGATAATCTTGTGTTACAAGAATACTTTAAGTCACCTTATCAAAAAAGAGGCTTTTTAAATCAACAAGCTATTTTAGAACATGCCAATAAATTGATTCAAAAATTTGATATTAGAAGTGGGCAAGGTGCATCAACCATTGCACGTAGTATGTCAGGTGGGAATCAGCAAAAAGCCATTATTGCACGTGAAATTTCAAAGGAACCAGATGTACTTATTGCAGTCCAACCAACTCGTGGTTTAGACGTTGGTGCTATTAGCTTTATTCATGAACAACTTGTTAAAGAAAGAGATAAAGGACGTGGGATATTGTTGGTTTCTCTTGAACTAGATGAAGTCATGAATCTAAGCGATCGTATTTTAGTCATGTACGAAGGCGAAATTGTTGCTGAGTTAAATCCAAAAGAAACAACGATTAATGAATTAGGACTCTATATGGCAGGGTCAAAAAGGGGGAATGACTTATCAAACGCTTAACTTTTTTATCATCCGTTTTTGCCGTTGTTCTAGGTCTTCTAGTTGGATTTGCCATCTTGCTAGCAAGTAATTCAAGTCAAGCACTTGGTGGTTTTTCAATGATTTTAACAGGTGCACTTACACATGGAGCAAAAGGAATAGGGCAAATTTTATATTATGCAACGCCAATTATGCTTACAGGGCTCTCTGTTGGATTTGCCTTTAAAACAGGCTTATTTAATATTGGTGCATCTGGTCAATTTATCTTAGGTGCCTTTGCAGCAATTTATATTGGTATTACCATGAAAGCTTTAGGATCTGTGCATTGGCTAGTCGCTATTGTAGGAAGTTTAATTGCTGGTGGTTTATGGGCGCTTTTACCAGGTATTTTAAAAGCCTATGCCAATGTAAACGAAGTTATTTCATGTATTATGATGAATTATATTGGGATGTATACTGTTAACCACTTAGTAAAAGGAAATCCTGTGCTATTTGATCAAGCTAGAAATCAAAGCTATTCTGTAGCCCAAACTGCTGTTTTACCTAAATTAGGGTTAGATAAAATCTTTACAGGTTCTAGTGTAAACAGTGGTATATTTATTGCAATTTTAGCAGTTATTGTGATTCACATTGTTTTAAATAAAACTGTATTTGGCTTTGAACTAAAAGCAGTGGGTCTAAATCCCGAAGCAAGCAAATATGCAGGGGTTAACGAAAAGAGAAATATTATCCTTTCTATGGTTATTTCAGGTGCATTATCTGGTCTAGGTGGTGGATTACTTTACTTAGCAGGTGCTGGTAAGCATATCGAAATTCTAGAGGTATTGGCAGATGAAGGATTTACTGGTATGTCAGTTGCTTTATTAGGACTTTCAAATCCATTTGGCATCCTAGTAGCTGCTTTATTTATTGCTTATATCACAGAAGGTGGCTTTTATCTCCAACTCTTTGATTTCGCACCTGAAATCATTGATATTATTATATCTGTTATTATTTACTTCAGTGCCTTTGCACTTTTATTCCAAGTCATTATGCAGCGTATTTCTGTTAAAAGAAGTGCACAAAAAGCAGAGAAAGGGGAAATCTCATCATGACAACTTTCTATTTTATTTTTCAACAAACCATGTTCTTTATGATTCCTCTTTTAGTAGTTGCCTTAGGTGGTATGTTCTCAGAACGAAGTGGAGTAGTCAATGTTGCACTAGAAGGAATTATGACAATTGGTGCTTTTGCAAGCATTCTATTTATTAGCCTATTTGAAAAAAATATGAGTGGTCAACCTTTATTAATTCTTGCATTACTTATTGCGGCACTTGCAGGTGGTGTATTCTCACTTTTTCATGGCTACGCATCCATTCATATGAAAGCAGATCAAGTCATTAGTGGTACAGCACTTAATATGTTTGCACCGGCACTTGCCATCTTTTTAGGCCGCCAAATCAATGGTGTACAACAAATTCAATTCACCAATACCTTCAGAATCGCAAAAGTACCTGTTTTAGGTGATATCCCTATAATAGGAGATTTATTCTTCCAAAATACATACATCACAACCTATATTGGACTTGCAATTTTAATCATCTCAACGATTGTACTTTATAAAACACGTTTTGGATTACGCTTAAGAGCGTGCGGGGAACATCCTCAAGCGGCAGATTCACTAGGGATTAATGTTTATAAAATGCGTTATGCTGGCGTACTCATCTCCGGCGTTCTTGGTGGAATAGGGGGCTTAATCTTTGTTATTCCAACCTCTACAAACTTTAATGCCACTGTATCCGGTTATGGTTTCTTAGCATTAGCTGTATTAATATTTGGTCAATGGAAACCTGTACGTATCCTAATGGCAGCTTTATTCTTTGGACTTATGAAAGCCATCGCATCATCTTATTCAGGCATCCCATTCCTAACTGATTTAGGCATCTCTAGTACGGTTTATAAAATGATTCCTTACATAGCAACATTAGTTGTGTTAACATTTACCTCTAAAAACTCAAGTGCACCAAGAGCCTCTGGAATACCTTATGATAAAGGGGCAAGATAGGAAAGTACGACAAATATTATGATATGAGTTGGTATAAGTATCTAAACATACTAGCAAATATCGTATGATGATTAGAATAACTGATTAGTGATATAATTAACAATAAATGGATTTAGTTAATACTAACTAAAATCTATTTATCTATATATAGGAACCTGATTAATTAAAAGGCTTTAAAAATAGATTCTATAGCATCCAAATTAGAATAAAAAAACTCCTGTACATAATAATAGTAGAGGAGTTTTTTTAACAAATATAGATTTGTCCAAAAATGTAAAGTTAAATAGTAGTGAATACTTTAGTATATAACTATTCGCGAAACGCCGCTTTTACGAAAACTAATGTGCTAAAGAGTCAGAAGAGATGTTTAGATGTATGTAATTCTTATTTTTCTCTCTATATATTATTCTGCTTATTTCTTTTCACGTTATTTATATTTCTCCTTATATTATTAAATTTACATATGATTTCACTAGTGTTTAATTCTTGGAGTTTGTTTCCATCGACATGAATATTTCCATATTTTTAAGCATGAAAATAGCCAGTACCTTGGTGTTTAATATAATTGTTAAATTAAGGTATGACTGAGCAAATGAAAGATTTACTTCCTGAAATAAACCTATATACTTTGTCTAATCACAATAATAATAGGGATTATCGTGTATTTCTTCTTCTAATTTCTCCTCAAATTCTTCTATATTAAGCTGACTATATAAAAACTCAATCTTTTTCTGTAATGTTTGAACTCATTGCACATACTATATATAAAAAAGTGCCCTTTTTACAATGTTCGAACATTTGTTCTGTATGTATAAAAAGGGCACTTAAATAAAATCATTTTTCTATCAAAATATTAAATACGTTCTTCACTTACAGTAATGTTCTCTAACCAAACACCCTTCTTTACTAGGATAAAACCAATTATACATTTAATAATATCTACAAACTGACACACAAAATAAATTGGAATAATCGATATACTTGTATAACGTGTAAGTGCATAAGCTAATGGAATACTAATAACCCATACATATACGCTATCAAACAAGAAGGTTATAATTGTTTTTCCTCCTGATCTTAAGGTAAAATACGTTGCATGCATAAAGGCATTTTGAGGCATACAAATTGCTGTAATTAGTATAAACCATGTAGCATAGTGTTTTACCTCTTCTGATGTATTATAGAACTTTGGAAATAGTGGTGATATTAGTGCTAAGATGCTTCCAATCACTAGACAGCTTGCTACGGAAAAGAAAATCATTTTTCCTGCAGTATCTTGAGCTTTTTTCATTTCACCTGCTCCAAGTAGTTGACCGACAATAATAGCTACCGAACTACCTAATGCAATGAACACAACATTAAAGACATTTGAAATAGTTGAAGCTATATTAAGGCCAGCTACAACAGATAAGCCTCGTACAGAGTAACACTGCATTAGCATGGTCATGCCACCTGCCCATGCTGCTTCATTAATCATAAGCGGTGTTCCTTTTATGATAATTTGTTTTGTTAAGTTTCCTGGTACATGTAAACTGCGATACACACCTTTAATATATGGATTCTCCTCGACATGTCTATGCGTCCAATTTACGATCATGCCACATTCCACAAAACGTGCAATAACGGTTGCCACTGCTGCTCCTCTGGCACCTAAAGCTGGCATACCAAATAGTCCAAAAATGAGTACAGTATTAAAAAGTAAATTAACTATAACCGCCATAATGCCGGCTTTCATAGGAACAACAGTCTCCCCTGTCTCACGCAAGGTACTTGAATAGATTTGCGTAATGGTAAAAGGAATAAGCCCAATAAGCATAATCATTAAATACTGTCTACTATGCATAAGTGATAGTGATAAATCTCCTACTGAACTACTATCATGTAAAAACTTTTGAATTAACGGATCACCAAATAGGATTAAAATCATTTCTACTAAAGCGGTTACTACTATACCAATCATGATTTTAAATCGAAAAACGTGTTGTACGCCTTTGTAATCCTTCTGTCCGTAGAATTGTGCCCCAAAGATGCCTGCGCCTGACAGACCGCCAAATATGCACAAATTAAAGACAAAGATTAATTGATTGGCAATTGCTACTCCTGTCATCTGCTCTGTACCTAATCGACCTACCATTAAATTGTCCAACATACTTACAAAGTTGGTAATCCCATTTTGAATCATAATAGGGATTGCAATGGCTAATACCATTTTGTAAAATTTCTTATCACCTATAAATTGCTTCATCCTTCACCTCTATCTTAATTAGACTTTATCTCTTTATTTTTTGTCTAGCTTGCTAATCTCTTTTCTTTTGACCTCCACAATATGGACAATACACAAATCCACTATCTAGTACATGTCCACATGTTGTACACTGATTAGATACCTTTGTATGATGCTCAATATGCATATTCGTGATATCAATTGTTCCATGTAAAATACCTAAAGCGACTTCTTCACTAATAGTAACCTCACTTCCACAACTATGCTTTAAAGTGTACTGTGCATGCCATTTAAAGAGTGGAATAAAAAACAGACGAAAACACTGATAAGATTTTAAAAGTTCAATGGTTCCTTCACACGCACAAGTATCACAATATGCTTTAAAGATCTTAAGTATTTTCATCATTGGAATAATATCCATTATAAATAACATTTACTTCTCTCCTTGTCTATCTTTTGCAATGCTTTATTTTGTTCTGACTTATCTCATTCTAAATGACTCTGTCATCCCTTAATAAGGCTATATATGCTAAAGAGTATAAACGCAAAAGAGCCTTTCTACAAGTCATTTTAGACTTATAGTCGGCTCTTCATTTTGCGTTGTATGAGATTAAACGTACTATTATTTTACTGGAGAAACATTTTTATCTTTTAATACAACATCATGTGCGCCACCTTCTACAATACTTACAGAAGATACAAGTGTGAGTTTTGCTTTTTCTTGAAGTTCTGGAATACTTAATGCCCCACAGTTACACATAGTTGAACGTACTTTGCTTAAAGTAATACTTAAGTTATCGTGAAGACTACCTGCATATGGCACATAAGAGTCTACACCTTCTTCAAATGAAAGTTTTTTAGCACCACCCATATCATAACGTTGCCAGTTTCTAGCTCTTGCTGAACCTTCACCCCAGTATTCTTTCATATAGCTACCATTTACCATAACTTTGTTTGTTGGACTTTCATCAAATCTTGAGAAATAACGTCCTAACATACAGAAGTCTGCGCCCATTGCAAGTGCTAATGTAATATGGTAATCATGTACAATACCACCATCAGAACAAATGGGAATGTAAATACCTGTTTCTTCAAAGTATTCATCTCTTGCTTTAGCAACTTCAATAACAGCAGTTGCTTGACCACGACCAATACCTTTTGTTTCACGTGTGATACAAATAGAGCCACCACCGATACCAATTTTAATGAAATCAGCACCTGCTTCTGCAAGGAATCTAAAACCTTCACGATCTACTACATTTCCCGCACCTACTTTAACTGTATCACCATATTTTTCACGTATGTAATCAATCGTAAGCTTCTGCCATTCAGAAAAACCTTCAGATGAATCAATACATAAAAGATCTGCTCCAGCCTCTACTAATGCTGGTACACGTTCAGCATAATCTCTTGTATTAATTCCTGCTCCTACTACATAACGTTTAGATTTATCTAATAGTTCAAGTGGATTATCTTTATGTGAATCATAATCTTTTCTAAATACAAAAGATACAAGACGTTGTTTATCATCTAGGATTGGCAGTGCATTTAATTTATGATCCCAAATGATGTTATTTGCTTCACTTAAAGTAATACCTTCCTTAGCATAAATCACATTTTCGATAGGTGTCATAAATTCACTTACCTTTGTATTCGGATCTAATCTACTCACACGATAATCTCTACTTGTGACAATCCCAATAAGTTTACCATTTGATGTGCCATCATCTGTTACGGCTACAGTTGCATGACCTGTTTTTTCTTTAAGTGCTAAGATATCTGTTAAAGTTTGATCTGGACGGATATTAGAATCACTTGATACAAAACCAGCCTTATAATTTTTTGCACGTCTTACCATTTCTGCTTGTTGCTCTACTGTTTGAGATCCATAAATGAAAGAAACACCACCTTCTTTCGCTAAAGCGACAGCCATTTTATCATCTGATACAGATTGCATAATCGCTGAAACAAGTGGAATATTTAATGAAATAGCAGGTTCTTCACCTTTTTTAAATTTAGTAATAGGAGTCTTTAAAGAAGCATTAGCAGGAATGCACTCCGCTGAAGAATAACCTGGTACAAGTAAATATTCACTAAATGTGTGTGATGGTTCATTATAATAAAAAGCCATTTTAGTCCCTCCAATAAATATATTAGAAGATATTATAGTTTTAAAAATAAAAAAAATCAAGTAATTGACTTTAATTTTGTAAACAATTTCGTGCAATTACCTGATTTTTTGCCCTATTATGTCTATTTTAGACAGTACGAGCTATCTGATTTTGAATAGGTGATTTGGTTAATGGCAAATGTCTTGGGAGTCCATCTACCATAGTTGGTGTAAGTTCTGCTTGAATAAGTGGCTTAATATAGTGTATGAGTGCTTCTTTTACATCATTACCTTCTTCATTAATCCATTCAAGTGGTACTTTTTTCTCCACATTAGCAATTTTATGTACATCATATAAATCTGTAATACAAATATATGGTTGATCAGAAACACGCTTTAAAATAATCATTTGGCCACTTTGACCTTCAAAGGCTGCTTTAACTGCTGCCCCACCAACTTGGAATGCTTCTGTAATATCTACTCTAGAAACCATATGACTTGCACAACGTTGAAGCGTTGATAATTCAATAGCTCTTGTTTTACAACCTAATTTAGCTGCCAAACTATCTGCTAAGAAACGTGCTGTTCCAGTAAGGGCTCTATGGCCAAAAGCATCCACAAATTCTGGTGTACTTGTCGCAAGTTCACAGACATATCTACCATCTTTTACACGGATTCCTTCAGATACTGCAATAACCACTGCTTTTTTATGTTTCATAATTTCTTTAACCTTTTCTTCAAAGGCATCATAATCAAATGCTACTTCCGGTAAATAAATTAAATCTGGACCCATACAGTCTTCCCCTTGTGCAAGCTTAGCTGCTGCTGTAAGCCATCCAGCATTACGCCCCATAATTTCAATAACCGTTACAATCGGTATATCATAAACCATTGCATCACAAATCACTTCTTTTGTCATGGTTGCAATAAACTTCGCTGCACTACCATATCCTGGTGTATGATCTGTTACAGCTAAATCATTATCAATTGTTTTTGGAACACCCATAAAACTAATATCACTTTGAATCAGCTGACCATAATCATATAGTTTTTTAATTGTATCCATGGAATCATTACCACCAATATAAAAGAAATAGCCAACCTCTAACTCATTTAAGTAATCAAAAATCTGTTCATACACAGGATGATGTAGCTCAACTTCTGGTAAACGATAACGACAAGAACCTAAGAAAGCTGCTGGTGTACGTTTTAGTAATTCAAGTGCTAAATCATCTGGCATTTGCGCTTGTAAATCCACTACTTTTCTTTCTAGTAAACCTTGAATTCCATGTAACATGCCGTATACTTTGTTTGCGCCACGCTCTTTAGCTGTTTTATATATACCCATTAAACTAGAATTGATAACAGCTGTCGGACCGCCTGATTGTCCTACAATCACATTTTTACGATTAAACTCCATAAAAAAACCTCCTATAATATACGCTATCCAATGTAAGCGCTTACAAATATTATAGAAGCACATGGAATAAATTACAAGTTTAGATATTTAATTATCAATCTTTCATAATACTTACATTTTTCAAATTATTAAAACAGAACCAAAATCAAATAGCTTAGATAAGACTAATGATTTTGGTTTTTATACAATAGGATTTAAGTAGGTCCTCTATCTTTCTCTCACACTTATGAAAACAGGAACAAGATGCGATAATAATGTGCTCATTATTATGTCTTAGATGGTAATGTAAATAATCCTGCCCCTTCTAAAAGTGCTTTTTCTTCAAAAAGTTGATTCACTGCTGCTTCATAATCATGTAACTTTTGAGACTTTCTAATTTGCTTCGCATATTTATCGACATCTTCAAACATATGACTCATATAGAACCACTGCTCTTTGAGTTTGAATAAGACGTTCTTAGCGCCTGAGAGTACTTCTCGATAGTCTTTATAAAGCTGGTCATGATATGCTTTAAAAGTTGCTTTATCTAGACTTTGATTACAAAGGATTTCACGTGCCAAACCAGGGTTAGCAATAATGCCTCGCCCTAACATCACCTTCTCTACAGTTGGGCATTCCTTCACAAATGTTTTATACTGCTCCAATGTAAAAATATCACCATTATAGCAAATGGAATTTTTGCTCGTTGCAAGTGCTTCTTTAAAGACTTCCATATTAGGTGTATTTCTATAGTAATCCTTTTGAATACGTGGATGAATGATAAGCTCCTCCATAGGATACTGATTATAAATATCCATTAAAGCCGCAAATTCTTCTGGAGAATCCTTTCCAATACGTGTTTTAATCGAAACTTTTGCTGTTGTACGAGAAAAAACTTCTTCTAAAAAGCGATTTAAATCTTCTTTCTGAGATAAGAACCCTGAACCTTTATTTTTAGAAACAACTGTACCTGAGGGACATCCTAAATTTAAATTGACTTCTTCATACCCATAACTTTGCAATCTTTCTGTTGTCAATAAAAAGTCTGCTGACTTATTGGTGAGAATTTGAGGCACTACATTTAGTGCTTGATTATGTTCTGGTAAAATATCATTTAACTCTCTAGAAGAAAGTTTACCATTTTGATTGGCTGCAATAAAAGGTGTGAAATATTTATCTAATGGACTAAAATATTTGGCCTGATTATTTCTATAAATATAGCCTGTGAGGCCTTCCAGTGGTGCTAAATACAATTTCATTCAAAGTAACTCCTTTATTTCATAGCATATATGTTATGACATGTATGTTGTGTCATTTGGTATATTCGTTTGTTACGTTATTATACACTATAAAACAGTTCCTATAAAAGAGAAGACAAATGACAAAACAATATTTTATTTCACATTTTAGGTCATTTTTACATATATTGCTCATAAATGACTATCCAAGGAGGTTAGCAATGCATTCATATTCTTCTCAAAATCGTTCCAATTCTGGATATACTTTACCCTATGCAAATCACTATAAAAAATCACGTTATGCACCTAATTCAGGTATGCAGTTAACGGATTATGGTCCTTACCCTTTTGCTGCTAATATGGAGCAGGTCACCAAAAATAATCAAAACTTCCGTACCGCATTATGGACAGGAGTTAATTTACAAGTGACTTTAATGAGTCTTTTACCTGGTGAAGATATTGGACTAGAACAACATAACGAATTAGATCAACTTATTTATATTGTTCAAGGTAAAGGCATTGTTATGATGGGGGATAACCCTAATGCTCCTAACTTTAGGCAGATGGTTCAAGAACAATATGCCTTTGTAATCCCTGCTGGGAAATGGCATAATTTAACGAACCTAGGACCTACGCAACTTAAACTCTTTACAGTGTATGCCCCTATTCAACATCCTGAAGGAACTATTTATCAAACTAAAGCTGACGCCGAAGCTGCTGAGCATCATTAAAGTCTCTCAGTATAAAAGCGTGTCGTTCATATAAAACGACACGCTTTTATACATAAGAAACAGCTTTATTTCCCATACTATCCCATGCTTTAATAAATTTTGAAATTACCAGTAATCCATACGATAAATCGATAACTCTCCTGGGCAAATAAGAAGACATCAAATTTTTGATTTCATCTGCTAATGTCACTTAACTTAAATAATGCCTAAATGATTTTTAGCTTCTGGTAGATGTTTAAAGAAGACTGTATAGAAATCTTGTTGTTCTTCTAGTGGAATACGATAGAAGGTATCTAGTAAATACGCATTGATTTGACCCAGTTCCTGCTCATCTCTTACAAACTTTAATCTAAATGTGAGCGCCTTAATAAAGCCATGCCATGCCAAAATGAGTGCTTTATTTTGATCATAATCTGTAATGTCAATCCATTCTCTTACCTGAACTTTTGAAAGCTTTGGCTTTGGACAACTTCCTAGTTGTAAAAAGTATTTGAATGAATCTTTCTCATAAATTCTTCCTAATGGAAACAAACGACAAATATTAGGACGTGCTGGATGAATACTGCATCTTCCTTCCTCATTTAAAAAGCTACATCGCTCTTTATCTCCTTGCATTTTTAGATGTGGTAAAAAGATTTTATTTTTCTCACGTAATTCAATAGATACATCAAGGAGTTCATCAAAAGATTGACCTTGATGCGTTGATATTGTATGCACATCAAATGGCGTTAATATCACTAAATCACCTACCGAATGGCAACAAGCACTACACCCATTGCATCCTCCTGTTCCTGCCTCTACCATATCATTTATATCATAAATTTTGCCATCTGAAATCTGTTCTAATGTTCCTCTTTCCATTATATTGATTCCCTTCTCATATATATTGTTGTCTATCTTCTATTTTTCAATCGCCTATAAACTATATAGTCTATACACGCAAAAATACTCACCTTTAGTTGCCTTGCAAAACCGCTTAGCTTGGTGAGTATGCGTTAAATATAATATACTTCTTTCAATAATTGATGTCAATATTTAACTTGTAGCCATTTAACTTATAAAATAAACCTATATACTTGAATAGCTTAGTCTTGTTTATTCTTCTATATGACACTATAGGATAAACATTCATTTTTCAACATTCAAAAAGCCATTATAGAAATTAACAGTACAATCCGCTACTTAAATCCTATAATGGCAATTAAATTAATTCAATATGAACCTATTCAATTTAAAGCTATCTAGTTTACTCAAATAATGGTGTACTAAAGTAACGCTCCGCTGTATCTGGTAAAATGGTTACCACAGTCTTATTTGGTCCTAACTTTTTAGCTAATTTTAAAGCAGCAGCTACATTCGTTCCACTAGATATGCCACACATAATGCCTTCTTTACAAGCCAAGTCTCTTGCCGTTTGCATAGCTTCTTCATCGGTAATAATTGTAACGGCTTCATAAATATTTTGATTCAATACTTCTGGAATTAAACCGTCTCCTATGCCCATTTGCAAGTGTGTTCCAATACTACCACCTGATAAAATGGCTGCATGCTCTGGTTCTACTGCCCATATTACGATATTGGGAAATTGTTCTTTTAAACATTCTCCCACCCCCGTAATCGTGCCACCGGTTCCTATTCCTGAACAAAAGCCATCTATAACTGTATCAACATCTTCTAAAATCTCTTTGGCTGTTTGTAATTTATGAATCATTGGATTAGCCGGATTCATAAATTGCTGTGGCACAAATACATGTGAATCCTCAGCTGCCATCTGCTGTGCAAGAGCAACACATTCTTCTATACAAGCCCCTATATTTCCGGCATCATGGACTAAAATCACTTCTGCTCCATAATGCTGAACAAGTTTTCTTCTCTCATGACTGACTGAATCGGGCATGATAATCTTTGTTTGATACCCTTTTACAGCCCCAATCAATGCTAAACCAATTCCTTGATTCCCACTGGTTGGCTCTACAATAATGCTTTCCTTATTTAAAAGGCCTTCTTTTTCAGCTGCTTCAATCATATTAAAAGCAGTACGTGTCTTGATAGAACCACCTACATTTAATCCTTCAAATTTAACAAGTATACGTGCACTCCCCTCAGGTACCATATGATTGAGTTGAATAAGTGGGGTATGCCCCATTGCCTCTAAAATATTTTGATAAACCATTTTATTCTCTCCTATCCCCATTTTCCTGAAAAATCCCATCAGATATAATCATCATATGCTTTTTTTTAGCAATTTGTCGACATTTATATAAGTTTATCTATCTCTGAATTATAATGACAACTATATTAATCTAAAATGGCAAAAAGCTATACACGTCCTAATTTTTTAACGTCCATAGCTTTTACTTAACCCTTTATAACTTTATAAACCGTATTTCTAGTGTATATTTAAGTTATATGATTTTAGCTTGCTTCACTAAAATATAATTTCTCTATTCTTTATCTTCATAAAAGAACGTTATCGGATCTTGAATATTAAAAATCTGCATTAATAGAGATATTTCTGGATAAGTCCAATCTAGATCACCCTTCATTTTACGTGTTAGCGTTCGTTTACTTACGCCTAATCGTACTGAAAGTTCCTCAAATGTCACATAGTATTCTGTCATAAGTTGATTTAATTTATCTTGCATTACATTCTCCTTGTTAGCCTCTTCTTTTAAACTAGTATAAATATAATTCTTATCTATAACCAGTGATGATAATTGGGATAACTTATATTATACAGACTTTTAATCATTATCTTTCCCATCTAAAACGCTCCTTTTTTAGTTTAGCTACAATTACTTAAAATGTTCTTCTCTGTGCCCTATACATTACCCATAATAAAAAGCATATTAAGGAAATATATACTTATCCTCAATATGCTTTTTATTATAATCCATACCACTTTTCTATTTCAATACTATAAATCTTTCTACACTATTAAAAGCAAATTACTTTTAATTAAATTAATATAATAACGAGTTGTGCTAGTTAAATTTACAAGTAGAATAAGCCCTAATCATGTGATATCTTACCTTTACACCAAATATAAAACAGGGG
>JAGAVZ010000283.1 GCA_017941635.1 Cellulosilyticum sp. | reverse complement strand
TATAACGATTGCGCTATCTATTTTCTTATAGGCCTCTACTCACTTATGTAATTTGTTTGTTTTTTTAATTGTTGTTAATTCTTTAATCAGTTATCTCTATCTTTTCTATAATATAACTATAATATAACTATAATATAACTATAATATAACTATAATATAACTATAATGCATCAGATTTGTTTATATCCCCAATGATTCATCATGATAGGGTGTGATTTTATGAAAGCAAACTTTTTAAACGTATATGCACTACTTTCTTATTATTAGCTGTTATATTTCTACCACAAATTATGTTCATGCTTAGTTAGCTCCTTCTTCTATGAACAATTCTATTTCATCATTAGAAGATTTTGACATTTTACTTCAAGTTGCTACTGCCTCTTTACAAGACACTATTATATTGGATGTAGATAATACAGATATTAATTCATATTTTAAAGATATAATATACAAGGCTTCCCTATTGGTGAAAAATAGATAGGATATCTAATATTAAACTACAAAAAAAGACTGCCTTAACTCAAATGAGTTAAGAACAGTCTTTTTATATATCAAAGAATTTATTATTCGATGATAGATGCAACAGCACCAGAACCTACTGTTCTACCACCTTCACGGATAGCAAAACGTAAACCTTGAGCCATAGCGATTGGGTGGATAAGTTCGATAGTCATTTCTACGTTATCCCCAGGCATACACATTTCTACACCTTCTGGTAACTCGATAACACCTGTTACGTCAGTTGTACGGAAGTAGAATTGTGGTCTGTAGTGAGAGAAGAATGGTTTATGACGTCCACCTTCTTCTTTTTTAAGAACGTATACTTGAGCTGTGAATTTTGTGTGAGGTGTGATTGAACCTGGTTTACAAAGAACTTGACCACGTTGGATTTCTGTTCTTTGAACACCACGAAGAAGTGCACCAATGTTATCTCCAGCTTCAGCTTGATCAAGAAGCTTACGGAACATTTCAACTCCTGTACAAACTACTTTACGAGTTTCTTCATGAATACCTACTAATTCGATTTCATCTTGAACTTTAAGTACACCTGATTCTACTCTACCAGTTGCAACTGTACCACGACCTGTGATAGAGAATACGTCTTCTACTGGCATTAAGAATGGTTTGTCAACGTCACGTTCTGGTGTTGGGATGTATTCATCGATGATATCGAATAATTCAACGATTTTATCTCCCCATGGACCCATTGGGTTGTTTAATGCTTCAAGAGCTGAACCACGTACGATTGGTGTGTCATCTCCTGGGAAGTCATAAGAGCTTAATAAGTCTCTGATTTCCATTTCTACTAATTCTAATAATTCTTCGTCGTCTACCATATCACATTTGTTTAAGAATACAACGATGTATGGTACACCTACTTGACGAGATAATAAGATGTGTTCACGTGTTTGAGCCATTGGACCATCTGTAGCAGCTACTACTAAGATTGTACCGTCCATTTGAGCAGCACCAGTGATCATGTTTTTAACGTAGTCAGCATGTCCTGGACAGTCAACGTGAGCGTAGTGACGAGCTGGTGTTTCGTATTCAACGTGAGCAGTAGAGATTGTGATACCACGTTCTCTTTCTTCTGGAGCTTTATCGATGTTTTCGAAATCTACAGCTTCACCTAATTGGTATCTTTCGTGAAGAGTTCTTGTGATTGCTGCTGTTAATGTAGTTTTACCGTGGTCAACGTGGCCGATTGTACCAATGTTAACGTGTGGTTTGCTTCTTTCAAATTTAGCTTTAGCCATTTGGTTTTTCCTCCTTTAATTAGAAACCCTGAGTTTACTCAGATAGTTTGATTATATTCAATTTGCTACCACTTTTCAAGTGGCAGCAACTGATTATTAAATTAAAATAGTTCTTAGAAAATTCTTTCTAATAGCAACTAATTAAATTAGTTACCTTTACGTTCTGCAACAACTTTGTCTTGGATGTTCTTTGGACATGGTTCGTAGTGATCGAACTCCATAGAAGAGTTACCACGACCTTGTGTTCTAGAACGAAGATCTGTTGTATAACCGAACATTTCTGCAAGTGGAACGAATGCTCTAACTTCTTGTCCGCCACCTACTGCGTCCATACCTTCGATACGTCCACGGCGAGAGTTAAGAGATCCGATAACATCTCCTAAATATTCTTCTGGAGCTGTTACAACAACTTTCATGATAGGTTCAAGAAGAACACCACCAGCTTTTTTCATAGCATCTTTGAATGCCATAGAACCAGCGATTTTGAATGCCATTTCTGATGAATCGACATCGTGGTATGAACCATCATAACAGTCTGCTTTGATACCAAGTACTTGGAATCCAGCAAGAGGACCTGCTGCCATAGCGTCTTGGATACCTTTGTCTACAGCTGGGATGTATTCTTTTGGAATAGATCCACCAACTACAGAGCTAATGAACTCATAAGTGTGTTCAGAGTTAGGGTCAAGTTGTGAGAAACGAACTTTACAGTGACCGTATTGACCACTACCACCAGATTGTTTAACATATTTAGATTCAATGTCAACATCTTTAGCGATTGTTTCTTTGTAAGCAACTTGTGGAGCCCCTACGTTAGCTTCTACTTTGAATTCACGTAATAAACGGTCTACGATGATTTCAAGGTGAAGCTCACCCATACCAGCGATGATAGTTTGACCTGTTTCATCGTCTGTCCAAGTTTTGAATGTTGGATCTTCTTCAGCAAGTTTTGCAAGAGCAAGACCCATTTTTTCTTGACCAGCTTTTGTTTTAGGCTCGATCGCAACTTGGATAACTGGTTCTGGGAATTCCATAGACTCAAGGATTACTGGGTGATCTTCATCACAAAGTGTATCCCCTGTAGTTGTTCCTTTAAGACCAACTGCAGCAGCGATATCTCCTGAGTATACTGTTGTAATTTCTTGACGAGCGTTAGCGTGCATTTGCACGATACGTCCGAAACGTTCTTTTTTGTTCTTTGTTGAGTTAAGAACATATGAACCAGCATCGATAGATCCTGAGTAAACACGGAAGAATGCAAGTTTACCTACGAATGGGTCTGTCATGATTTTGAATGCAAGAGCAGCGAATGGCTCTTCATCAGAAGCATGTTTTTCCATTTCTTCACCAGTTTCAGGGTTTGTACCTTTGATAGCTGGGATATCTGTTGGTGCTGGCATGAATTCTACTACAGCATCAAGTAATTTTTGAACCCCTTTGTTTTTGTAAGCTGAACCACAAAGAACTGGGATAATTTGTACATTGATAACTGCTGTACGAAGAGCTGCACGAAGTTCTTCTTCAGTAACTTCTTCACCTTCAAGATATTTCATCATTAATTCTTCATCAGATTCACAGATAGCTTCTACCATTTCTGAACGGTATTGCTCTGCTTTATCTGCCATATCAGCTGGGATATCTTGTTCTTCAATAACTTTACCTAAGTCATCTTTGTAGATGTAGGCTTTCATTTTGAATAAGTCAATAATCCCTACGAAATCTTCTTCCGCACCGATTGGTAATTCGATAGGTACTGCATTAGCACCTAAACGATCTCTCATCATGCCAACTGCTCTATAGAAGTCAGCTCCCATGATGTCCATTTTATTTACAAACGCCATACGTGGAACTTGGTATTTGTCAGCTTGACGCCATACTGTTTCAGATTGTGGTTCTACACCACCTTTTGCACAGAATACGCCTACAGCACTATCAAGTACACGTAATGAACGCTCAACTTCTACAGTAAAGTCAACGTGTCCTGGAGTATCAATGATGTTGATACGGTTGTCATTCCAGAAACATGTTGTTGCAGCAGATGTGATTGTGATACCACGTTCTTGCTCTTGTTCCATCCAGTCCATAGTAGCTGTACCTTCATGGCTCTCACCAATCTTGTGACTTCTACCTGTATAGAAAAGGATACGTTCTGTAAGAGTTGTTTTACCTGCATCGATATGAGCCATGATACCAATATTTCTGGTACGCTCAAGTGGATATTCTCTTCCTGCCAAGGTATTGCCTCCTTTAATCTAGACAGATTACTACCATCTGTAGTGAGCAAACGCTTTGTTCGCTTCTGCCATTTTGTGTGTATCTTCTTTTTTCTTAACTGATCCACCTGTGTTATTAAGTGCATCTAATAATTCAGCTGCAAGAGCTTCAGTAGTAGTTTTTTCTCCACGTTTACGTGTGAATGTTACTAACCATCTTAAACCTAATGTTTGACGTCTTTCTGGACGAACCTCCATAGGAACTTGGTAGTTAGCACCTCCTACACGGCGTGTTTTACATTCTAATACTGGCATGATGTTTTCTAAAGCTTCTTGGAAAACTTCTAAAGCGTCTCTACCAGTTTTTTCTGCAATGATGTCGAACGCACCATATACAATTTTTTGAGCTTTTCCTCTTTTACCATCAAGCATTACAGTGTTGATTAACTTTGTAACTAACTTGCTGTTGTACATTGGATCTGCTAATACGTCTCTTTTTGCTACATGTCCTTTACGTGGCACGGTCTTCCCTCCTTAACTATTCTTTCGAAATATCATCGGTACTCGTCCCTAACTATGCGGGGATCGTGCGCGCCCACTCATCTATATTAACTGAACTAACAGCTTTTATCGTAAGTTGGGCACCAATTGTGTTGATGATTCTTATATTATTTTTTTGCTTTTGGTCTTTTAGCACCGTATTTAGAACGTGCTTGTTGTCTGTTAGCAACACCTGCTGTATCAAGTGTACCACGGATGATGTGGTAACGTGTACCTGGTAAGTCTTTTACTCTACCACCACGGATTAATACAACGCTGTGCTCTTGAAGGTTGTGACCTTCACCTGGGATGTAAGCTGTAACTTCAATCCCGTTTGTAAGACGTACTCTGGCGATCTTACGAAGAGCTGAGTTAGGTTTTTTAGGTGTAGCTGTTTTAACTGCTGTACAAACACCTCTTTTTTGTGGTGCAGAGATATCTGTTGGGCGTTTTCTTAAAGAGTTGAATCCTTTTTGTAACGCTGGTGCAGTTGATTTTTTCTCGATTTCTTTTCTACCTTTACGCACTAATTGGTTAAATGTAGGCATTCCGGCACCTCCTTACGCGATAATTGCTGCTACTGCAGTTTTTACTTCAATGTTACATTTTTTTCCAAGTTCTTTCATCGTTTCAATGAATTCTACATGGACGTTTTTTGCTTTTGCAAGCTCGAGCACCTGACCTGTAACGCGGTCATCGGCGTCTTTTGCAACAAATACAGTCTTTACAGCACCTTGTTCAAGTTGTTTTAAAGTCTGTTTTGTTCCCACAATAGTAATTGTGTTATTTGAGTCGTACAACATAAATCCCCCTTTAGGTTCATTTTTATGCATACTATTACACACTGTCCTAGTCTATCACCAGGTATAAAGATTGTCAAGGTTTATTTCAATAGAAATTATACCTATTTCTTTATTTTTTTCTTTTCGCCTAGAACATTTACTATTATAGCTCATTCTTATACATTTTTCTCTAAGTAAATACTGTAAATTTTACTTTTGCTTGAACGGCTTCTCCCTTATCTATTTTATTTATGTTTTTACGACTGTACGCTTATCAGAATATAAGTATGTCCAAATTCTTCTAGTATTATTCACTATTTTTTCGCTCTTAATCTATTTTAGTGTTATTTCTTTTCCAGTGTATTGATTCTCCGTATTCTGTATAATTTGTTCTTTACGTTTTGTTCTTTAAACTTTAATTTTGTCTGTCATTTCTTTTATCATATATTAGTTCTTGTTATGACTCTTTCAATTTTTCTCTTATGATTTGGCGTATCACCATTAACTACACTTGATACTTGTAAATATAAAAATAGCTTAAGATGAATAGCTAAAACTTTAGACTTACCATCTGGCTTTAGTATTTTGCTCTGGTGCATTACTTCAGTATTTTGACTTAGCATTGTTATTTGATTTAAGTTGAACTTTCCGTTCTAGCTTTTTAATATTTCCCTGAATCACTTATACTACAATCGCTTGCGACAAGTACTATATAATATTTATCTCTGCTTACAAAAAAATGTCCTCACTAATCCTAAAGGTTAGCAAGGACATTTTCTATTTATTGTTCATCCACCATTTCGATGTCTAATTTACGGTATCTATCCATACCTGTACCAGCAGGGATAAGTTTACCGATAAGAACGTTTTCTTTAAGACCGATAAGTGGGTCAGTTTTACCTTTAATAGCTGCTTCTGTAAGAACTTTAGTTGTTTCTTGGAATGATGCAGCTGATAAGAAGGATTCAGTAGCAAGAGATGCTTTAGTAATACCAAGTAATACTTGTTTACCTTCTGCTGGCTCTAAGCCTTCTGCTTCCATACGTTTGTTTACTTCTTCGAATTCAAGGATATCTACAGAGCTTCCTGGTAAGAATTCTGTATCACCATTTTCTTCGATTTTTACTTTCTTAAGCATTTGGCGAACGATAACCTCAATATGTTTATCGTTGATGTCTACCCCTTGTAGACGGTAAACACGTTGAACTTCTTGAATCATGTAGTGTTGTACACCTAATACACCTTTAACTTTAAGGATATCATGTGGGTTAACGCTACCTTCTGTAAGTTCATCACCAGCTTGGATAACTGTACCATCGATAACTTTAATTCTTGAACCGTAAGGAATTACGTAAGATTTAACGTTACCTGTTTCGTTATCTGTAACAGTAACTTCACGTTTTTTCTTATTATCTGTGATAGTTGCAACACCATCGATTTCAGAAATGATTGCAAGACCTTTTGGTTTACGTGCCTCGAATAACTCTTCGACACGAGGAAGACCTTGAGTGATATCATCCCCAGCGATACCTCCTGTATGGAATGTACGCATTGTAAGCTGTGTTCCTGGTTCCCCGATTGATTGAGCAGCAATGATACCTACTGACTCACCAATTCTTACTTGGTTACCAGATGACATGTTTGCACCATAACATTTAGCACAAACACCCATTCTTGATTGACATCTAAGAACGTTACGGATACGAACACGTTCGATACCGATTTCTTCAATGTAATCAGCCATGTTTGGTGTAATCATTTCGTTAGCTTGAACTAATACTTCACCTGTTTGTGGGTGAACGATTGGGTCTGCAGCTACACGACCTGATAAACGTTCGTTAAGTGGTTCGATAACTTCTGCACCATCTTTGTAAGCGAATACCCACATACCTGGGATTTCTTCGTCTGGATGATGTACATGACAATCTTCCTCACGAATGATAACATCTTGAGATACGTCAACAAGACGACGTGTAAGGTATCCTGAATCGGCTGTACGAAGCGCTGTATCGGCAAGACCTTTACGAGCACCGTGAGCTGAGATGAAGTATTCAAGTACAGTAAGACCTTCACGGAAGTTTGATTTAATAGGAAGCTCGATTGTACGACCTGATGTAGATGCCATCAGACCACGCATACCAGCTAACTGTTTAATCTGGTTGTTAGAACCACGGGCACCAGAGTGAGCCATCATGTAGATGTTGTTGTATTTACCAAGGTTATCAAGAAGAGCTTTAGTAATCTTATCGTTGGCAGTATTCCATGCTTGGATAACTTTGTTGTAACGCTCATCATCTGTCATAAGACCACGTCTGAAGAGTTTTGTTACATGATCTACTTCTTTTTGTGCTTCTTCAAGGTACATTGGTTTTTCTGGTGGTACACGCATATCTGATACAGATACTGTAAGAGAACCACGTGTAGAGAATTTATAACCTAATGCTTTGATATTATCAAGAAGGATTGCTGTATCTGTAGCACCGTGAGTGTTGATACATTTCTTAATGATTTTACCAAGCTCTTTTTTACCTACTAAGAAATCAACTTCATATTTAAGTTTGTTTTCTTCGATTGAACGATTAACAAATCCTAAATCTTGTGGAATGATTTCGTTGTAAATTACGCGTCCAGCTGTTGCATCTGCTAAGCCTGTGTATGTTACACCATCGATAACGATTGAACGACGTACTTTGATTGGTGCGTGTAAAGTGATTTCTTTGTTGTCATAAGCAAGTAATGCTTCTTTTTCATCGTGGAATACTTTACCTGAACCGATTTGTTTTTTGATATATAATGTTTTGCCAGCTTTGTATGCTTCTTCTGCCTCAGCTTCTGTAGCAAACGCTTTACCTGTACCTACATTTTCTTTTGTCCATACATATAATTCTTGGTCTGGAGAAAGAACTTCAATGCAGTCTTTATCTGTAAGTGGCATACATGCTTCTTCTGATTCGTATACTTCATCATCTTTTCTAAGAGTTAAGTAGTACGTACCAAGAACCATATCCTGAGATGGTACAGCTACTGGAGCCCCATCTGATGGTTTAAGAAGGTTGTTTGGAGCTAAAAGTAAGAATCTACATTCAGCTTGTGCTTCAACTGTTAATGGAACGTGAACCGCCATTTGGTCACCATCGAAGTCAGCGTTGTAAGCTGTACATACTAATGGGTGAAGTTTAATTGCACGACCTTCAACTAAGATCGGTTCGAATGCTTGGATACCAAGTCTGTGAAGTGTAGGAGCACGGTTAAGCATAACTGGATGCTCTCTGATTACTTCTTCTAATACATCCCATACTTGTGGTTGTAATCTTTCAATCATGTGTTTAGCATTTTTGATATTGTGTGCAATACCGTCAGATACTAATTTTTTCATAACGAAAGGTTTGAATAACTCAATAGCCATTTCTTTTGGAAGACCACATTGGTAAATTTTAAGGCTTGGTCCTACTACGATAACTGAACGTCCAGAGTAGTCAACACGTTTACCAAGTAAGTTTTGACGGAAACGACCTGATTTACCTTTAAGCATATCAGAAAGTGATTTAAGTGGTCTGTTACCAGGACCTGTTACTGGTTTACCACGACGACCATTATCGATTAAAGCATCAACAGCTTCTTGTAACATACGTTTTTCGTTTCTTACGATGATGTTTGGTGCACCTAAGTCTAAGAGACGTTTTAAACGGTTGTTACGGTTGATAACTCTTCTGTATAAATCGTTAAGGTCAGATGTTGCAAAACGTCCACCATCAAGTTGGATCATTGGACGAAGGTCTGGTGGTAATACTGGAACTACATCAAGAATCATCCACTCAGGTTTGTTTTCTGATAAACGGAATGCTTCAACTACTTCAAGTCTTTTAATGATACGAACACGTTTTTGACCTGTAGTTGTTCTAAGTTGTGCTTTAAGTTCAGCACTTTCTTTTTCTAAGTCGATATCAGCAAGAAGTTTTTGGATAGCTTCAGCACCCATTTCTGCTACGAATGAGCCTTCACCATATTTTTCTTCTGCTTCACGATATTCTTTTTCACCTAAGATTTCTTTGTATTCAAGACCTGTGTCTTTTGGATCTAATACAATGTAAGATGCAAAGTATAAGATTTTTTCAAGTTTACCTGGAGTAATATCTAAGATAAGACCCATTCTACTTGGAATACCTTTGAAATACCAAATGTGAGATACTGGGGCAGCCAGTTCAATGTGCCCCATTCTCTCACGACGTACTTTTGCTTTTGTAACTTCAACGCCACAACGATCACAAACTACGCCTTTATATCTAATTCTTTTATACTTTCCACAGTGACATTCCCAGTCTTTGCTAGGCCCGAAAATTCTTTCGCAGAAGAGACCGTCTCTTTCTGGTCTTTGTGTACGGTAGTTAATTGTTTCTGGTTTTTTTACTTCTCCTCGAGACCAATCACGAATTTTTTCAGGGGAAGCGAGTCCTATCTTGATTTGCTCAAAAAAGATAGATTGATCCATGTTTGACATGCTACTATGCACTCCCTTCATACTTTTATAAATCTAATCCTAATCCATCGTCTTCAATAAACATATCCTCATCTGGTTCGAAATCTAAGTCAATGTTATCATCGTCGTATAAATCTGATTCAGCATCTCCATCTTCTGGAGTTTCTTCCATATAGCCATCTTCTAAAGGTACATCTTCAACTACTTCAATAGTTTCTGGAGCAATTCCTTCTCCTTCTTCAACACTTTCTTTGATATCTACTTCAGCATTATTGCTTGTAAGTACTCTAATATCAAGAGCAAGTGATTGAAGCTCTTTGAGTAATACTTTGAATGATTCTGGAATTCCTGGTTCAGGAATATTCTCACCTTTAACGATAGATTCGTAAGTTTTAACACGTCCTACAACATCATCTGATTTGATTGTAAGGATTTCTTGAAGTGTGTACGCAGCACCATAAGCTTCAAGTGCCCATACCTCCATCTCTCCGAAACGTTGTCCACCGAATTGTGCCTTACCACCAAGAGGTTGTTGTGTAATTGTTGCGTATGGACCTGTTGAACGAGCGTGCATTTTATCATCTACTAAGTGGTGGAGTTTTAAGTAGTGCATGAAACCGATTGTTACAGGGTTATCAAATTCTTCTCCTGAACGACCGTCTCTAAGACGAACTTTACCTGTTCCATCTAAAGGAACACCTCTCCACTCATCTCTGTGATCTCTATTTTCATATAAATAATCGATTACACCTTGGTCAATTTTAGGAGCCCATTTTTCTTTGAATGCTTCCCATTCCCAGTTAACGTAGTCGTTAGCCATTTCAAGTGTCATCATGATATCTTGCTCTGTTGCACCGTTAAATACTGGTGTTTCAATCTTGAAGCCTAATGCTTTAGCAGCAAGACTTAAGTGAATTTCAAGTACCTGACCGATGTTCATACGAGATGGTACCCCTAATGGGTTAAGAACGATATCAAGAGGACGACCGTTTGGAAGGAATGGCATATCTTCTACTGGAAGTACTCTTGAGATAACCCCTTTGTTACCATGTCGACCAGCCATTTTATCCCCTACAGAGATTTTTCTCTTTTGAGCGATATAACAGCGAACCATACGGTTAACACCTGGATCTAATTCATCACCGTTTTCACGAGTAAAGATTTTAACATCTACGATGATACCAGCTTCACCGTGAGGTACACGAAGTGATGTATCTCTAACTTCACGAACTTTTTCACCAAAGATTGCACGAAGTAATCTTTCTTCTGCTGTAAGTTCTGTTTCACCTTTTGGTGTAACACGACCTACTAAGATATCTCCTGAACGAACTTCAGCACCGATACGGATAATACCTCTTTCATCAAGGTCTTTAAGCGCATCTTCACCAACGTTAGGGATATCACGTGTGATTTCCTCTGGACCTACTTTAGTATCACGAGCTTCTACTTCATATTCTTCAATGTGGATAGAAGTATAAACGTCATCTTGAACAAGTCTTTCACTAAGAAGAATCGCATCCTCGTAGTTGTAACCTTCCCAAGTCATGAAACCGATAAGTGGGTTTTGACCAAGAGCAAGCTCACCGTTTTGTGTTGATGGACCGTCTGCTAAAACATCACCTTTTTTAACAACGTCACCTTTATTTACAACTGGTCTTTGGTTGATACAAGTACCAGCATTACTACGTTCAAATTTCTCTAATTTATAAGAGTGTTTTTTGCCTTCGTTATCTTTTACAATAATTTCTCTTGCAGTACATTTCTCAATGATACCGTCTTCTTTAGCAACTACTAAAGCACCAGAGTCCATACCGATTTTGTATTCCATACCAGTTGCTACTACTGGGCTATCTGTAGAGATAAGTGGAACAGCTTGACGTTGCATGTTGGCACCCATTAGGGCACGGTTCGCATCATCGTTTTCAAGGAAAGGAATAAGTGCTGTCGCTACAGAAACGATTTGTTTTGTAGAAACGTCCATTAAATCAATTTTCTTGTAATCATACTCAAGAATATCTTCTGCATGACGAGCAGTTACACGTTTGTTTACAAAGTGTCCGTTTTCATCAAATTGTTCATTTGCTTGACAGATTGTGTATTTTTCTTCTTCATCAGCTGTGATGTAGATAACTTCATCAGTGATTCTTGGTTCGTCACCTGATTTATCAATTACACGGTATGGTGCTTCGATGAAACCATATTCGTTGATACGAGCGAATGTCGCAAGTGAGTTGATAAGACCGATGTTTGGACCCTCTGGAGTCTCGATTGGACACATACGTCCGTAGTGAGAATAGTGAACGTCACGAACTTCGAACCCTGCACGTTCTCTTGAAAGACCACCAGGTCCAAGTGCAGATAATCTTCTTTTGTGAGTTAACTCAGCAAGTGGGTTGTTATGATCCATGAATTGTGACAATTGTGAGCTACCGAAGAATTCTTTGATAGCTGATGACACTGGGCGGATATTAATAAACGCTTGTGGACTAACAGCCTCTTGATCTTGAATTGTCATTCTTTCACGTACTACTCTTTCCATACGAGAAAGACCGATACGGAATTGATTTTGTAATAATTCACCTACTCCACGAATACGTCTGTTACCTAAGTGGTCGATATCATCTGTATAACCAATTTCATACTCTAAGTGCATGTTGTAGTTAATAGATGCAAAGATATCATCTAAAGTAATAGATTTTGGAATAAGATCATGTTTTCTAGCTTTGATTGCATCTTTAATTTCATCAAGTTCTACATATTCTTCAAGAATTTCTTCAAGAACTGGATAATATACATTATCTTTGATACCAAGTTCTGCTGGGTCACAGTCAACAAAGCTTGTAAGCTCTACTGTTCTGTTTGAAAGAATTTTAATAGCTCTTTCTTGGCTAGCAGCTGGGTATACATAGATAGCTTCGATACCTGTGTTTTGGATTGTGTTAGCAAGTGCTACAGTGATTTTTTCACCTTCGCTAGCAATTACTTCACCTGTCATTGGGTCTACTACATTATCTGCAAGTACAAGACCTGTTACACGGTTACGAAGTGCTAATTTTTTGTTGAATTTATAACGTCCTACTTTTGCAAGGTCGTAACGTTTTGGATCAAAGAACATATTTCTAAGAAGAGTCTCAGCGCTGTCTACTGTTGGTGGTTCACCTGGACGAATACGCTTGTACATTTCAAGAAGACCTTCTTCGTATGTTTTACTTGTATCCTTTTGAATTGTTTCTAAGATCTTTGGTTCTTCACCAAATTTCTCTAAGATTTCAGCATCTGTACCTAAACCTAAAGAACGAAGGAGCACAGTGATTGGCACTTTACGAGTACGGTCAACACGTACATAGAAAATGTCATTAGAATCTGTTTCATATTCTAACCATGCACCACGGTTTGGAATAACTGAAGATGCGAATAATCTTTTACCTGTTTTATCGAATGTAATATCGAAATAAATACCTGGTGAACGTACTAATTGGCTTACGATAACACGTTCTGCACCATTAATAATGAAAGTAGCGTTTTCTGTCATAAGAGGGAAATCGCCCATAAATACTTCACTATCAACGCATGTACCAGTTTCTTTGTTGTGAAGACGTGCCTTCACTTTAAGAGGTGCACTATAAGTAGCATCTCTTTCTCTACATTCTTCAATGGAATACTTTGGTTTGCTGTCTAAATAAAAATCAACAAATTCTAGTATGAGATTACCATTAAAGTCTGTAATTGGAGAAATATCCTCAAATACTTCTTTTAAACCTTCTTTTAAAAACCATTCGTAAGATGATCTTTGAAGTTCTACTAGATTAGGAATTTCTAAAACTCCCTCGTCTGTTCTAGCGTAGCTCATGCGAATTTGTTTACCCATATTGACTGGGCGCATCTTAGATTTTTGCATGTGTTCCTCACCCCTTGCAAAATTTATAAATAATGCATATAGTTATATGCATTGTTCCGATAAGAATTAATTAAGAAAAAATTTGTATTGTCATTCATAAATGCGTATGCTATAATGGAAAAAAATACATTTACCTTAGCATATTAACGCATTTTATAATGTTATCACAAAACAAGGGGTGAGTCAACCCCTTGTTTTTTTATTTTAGGAAAATCTACAATATTTTTACTGATATATTTTTAGTGCAGTTAATATTAGATTATCATTGTGTTTTCAACGTTTCAAGGCTATTAGCCTTAAATTTTTCAGAAACTTCTCTTACGTTGATTGACGACTTCTTCTTCCATTATTCCTCATTCAATAATCAGTCATTTTCCTTTTATAAATAAGTTATTACGATACCCAAAAGTATACTATCCCTAAGTAGGTCTCTTAATTTGTTGACCTATATACAGACTCATTTGTAATTCTATAAACAGTGTTTCTTCCTTATTATAGTTACAGTTTGAATATAGATTTAGGTGGATTTCAACAAAAAAAGGTAGCCTATACAAAACTACCTTTCTAATGTGGTTTATAATATCAATTATTTTAAAGTTACTTTAGCGCCAACTTCTTCTAATTTAGCTTTGATTGATTCAGCTTCTTCTTTAGCAACGCCTTCTTTTAATACTTTTGGACATCCATCTACAGCTTCTTTAGCTTCTTTTAAGCCAAGACCTGTGATTTCACGTACAACTTTGATAACTTTGATTTTTTCTGAACCAGCTTCTGTTAATTCAACATCGAAGTCTGTTTTTTCTTCAGCTGCTGCTCCAGCTGGACCTGCTGCAACCATAACACCTGCTGCTGCTGATACACCGAATTCTTCTTCACAAGCTGTTACTAATTCGTTTAATTCTAAGATTGTTAATTCTTTTACTGCATCGATGATTTCTTGGATTGATAATTTTGCCATTGTCATTTCCTCCGATAATTTGTTTAAATTGAAATTTGTAATTTTATTACTTTATAATTGTTGTCACTACTGCGTAAGAAGTTACGCTTCTTTCTCTGCCACTTGTTTAATAACACGCGCAAAGCTTGCGATAGGTGATTTGAAACTTCCAAGTAAACGACCAAGTAACTCTTCTCTAGGAGCGATGTTACCGATTGCCATCATACCTTTAGCATCGTAGTAAGTTCCTTCTACTACACCTGATTTAAACTCTAATTTGTCATTTTCTTTTGCTGCTTTTGCAAGGATTCTTGGGCCTGCAGTTGCATCTTCATAAGAAATCGCAATAGCTGTTGGGCCTTCAAGTTCTTTAGAAACTTCAGCAAACTCTGTTCCTTCGATAGCAAAGTTAACCATAGTGTTTTTGTATACTCTATACTCCACACCAGCTTCACGAAGTTCTTTACGGAGTTTTGTATCTTGTTCTACTGTAAGACCACGGTAGTCTACTAATAGAATAGAAGATGCTCCGTTAAGTTTTTCTTTGATTTGGTTAACAACTATTTGTTTTTGTTCTACTTTTGCCATTGTTACACCTTCTGTAAGTTTTTATTATAAAAAAATCACTTTGCTTTAAAATCCGTAGGCAAAGTGACATACATACTTCGTGTCTCTATCTTAAAAGACCTCGGTAGGTTGTCATGCGTTATACTCCTAAGAGTACCTACTGTCTACGGTACAGTATTCATTTATTGAATAAGCGATTATTAGGATATCACTTTATAGTGAAGTTTGTCAACGCTTTAGGCCTTCCAATTTATTCATGTCAGCATTTTTCCTTTTGAGGGTATTACACATCAACCTTTATTCTTCTATATTCCCTTTTAAATTTTACCGATATATAGATAAGTAGATGAATACTCTTATAATTTATACAAAAACTTTAAGGAGGTTTCTTTATGGACGTTAATACATCTTTATATTCACCATCTAATGTATCTCCAGACTCAAAAAACACAAAAGCTACTTCTAACAGCACCATCACTTCTACCAATACCGCTACATCGTCTACTACTAATAGCACATCACCTAATCAATCCACTTCTAAGACTAACTCGTCTAATACTTTTTCTACTGCAACAGATAGTTATATCTCATCTAGCCAAAATGCAGTAAAGGGATTATACAGTAAACCACAAAAACTTACAGATGAACAAATTAAAGCACTTAAGGAAGCTCAAGCAGAATCTCAAAAACAACTTGTCCAAAAATTAACTGAATCACTCTTTGTTGGACAAAGTAGTACGAGCAAATCCGCTTCCAACAAAAAAGATTCTGATAAACTTTCAACTCTCTTAAAAGAAATCACCGATGCTAATCATTTACCAGAGATTGCAACAGACCCTGAAGAAGCTGAAAAAGCCCTAACTGGCAATGGTCCTTATTCAGTAAACTCTGTCGCTACTCGTATTATGGATATGGCAACTAGCTTAGCAGGAAACAATCCTGAAAAACTAGAGCTTATGAGAAGTGCAGTAAAAAAAGGCTTTGAAAGCGCAGGCATGACATTCTCTAAGATTACCGGTGACGATAAATTGCCCCAAATTTGTCAGGATACATATGATGAAGTGATGAAAAGATTTGATGAACTACAATAGAAATACACAACCACTGAAACTGTATAACTCCACTTCAATAGGCTTATGATGTTATCAAGATACATAGTCATTATGGTATTATATCAAATAGCCAAGACTAACAATATTATATAAGACAAAAAGAGATAGTCCACAGGACTATCTCTTTTTACATTAATCATACAATTAATGGATTATTTTAAAGTTACTTTAGCGCCAACTTCTTCTAATTTAGCTTTGATTGACTCAGCTTCTTCTTTAGCAACGCCTTCTTTTAACATTTTTGGACATCCATCTACAGCTTCTTTAGCTTCTTTTAAGCCTAAACCTGTGATTTCACGTACAACTTTGATTACTTTGATTTTTTCTGAACCAGCTTCTGTTAATTCAACGTCGAAGTCTGTTTTTTCTTCAGCTGCTGCTCCAGCTGGACCTGCTGCAACCATAACTCCTGCTGCTGCTGATACACCGAATTCTTCTTCACAAGCTGTTACTAATTCGTTTAATTCTAAGATAGTTAATTCTTTAACTGCATCGATAATTTCTTGGATTGATAATTTTGCCATTATAAGCACCTCCATAATTTTTAATAAATAATTTGTAATCTGTTATATAAGCTAAATTGCTTATTAAGCTTCTTTCTCTGCAACTTGTTTGATAACGCGTGCAAAGCTTGCAATAGGTGATTTGAAGCTTCCAAGTAAACGACCAAGTAACTCTTCTCTTGGAGCGATGTTACCGATAGCCATCATACCTTTAGCATCGTAGTAAGTACCTTCTACTACACCTGATTTGAATTCTAATTTATCGTTTTCTTTTGCTGCTTTAGCAAGGATTCTTGGACCTGCTGTTGCGTCAGCATAAGAAATAGCGATAGCTGTTGGTCCTTCAAGATCTTTAGAGATCTCTGCGAACTCAGTACCTTCGATAGCGAAGTTAACCATAGTGTTTTTGTAAACTTTGTACTCAACACCAGCTTCACGAAGTTCTTTACGAAGTTTTGTATCTTGTTCTACTGTAAGACCACGGTAGTCTACTAATAAAACTGAAGATGCTCCGTTAAGTTTTTCTTTAATTTGGTTAACAACTACTTGTTTTTGTTCTACTTTTGCCATTGTTACACCTCCTTGATTTCTTGCAATAAAAAATCCACCTTGATTTTTGCGCCCGCAGTCAAAGTGGTTACTTCCGTCCTAATATATAAATAAGACCTCGGTAGGTTGTATACGTTATGCCACTGGCACCTACTGTCTGCGGTACAGTATTCTGCTTTCAACATGTATTAGTATAACAGTTTGTCCACAGGTTGTCAACAAATTTATTGTAAGTGATTTAACATATCTACTTTATCTCTTTTGATACATCTTTTCATAATATCTCACATAATCACCAGATACAATTTTTTCAGTCCAATCCTCATTTCGCAAATACCATTCTATCGTTTCCTTCATGCCTTGCTCAAATGTATAAGATGGTTTCCATCCAATTTCTCTTGTAATTTTGGTGTTATCAATAGCATATTGTCTATCGTGTCCTGGTCTATCTTGAACATATTGTATTAATTTTTCTGTTTTACCTAGTTGTCTAATGATTAATTTAACAATTTCAATATTTGCCTTTTCATTATTGCCACCAATATTATACACTTCTCCTAAAGCCCCCCTATGAAGTACTGCATCGATTCCTGTACAATGGTCTTTTACATGAAGCCAATCTCTAATCTGCATGCCATCTCCATAAATAGGTAAAGATTTATCATTTAAACAATTATTAATCATTAATGGAATAAGTTTTTCTGGAAATTGATATGGACCATAATTATTAGAACAACGTGTAATATTAATAGGTATACCATATGTTTTGTAATACGCTCTAACGATTAGATCGGCACTTGCTTTTGAAGCAGAATATGGACTATTAGGTGCAAGTGGTGTCTCCTCAGTAAAACCACCTTCATTACCTAATGTACCATATACCTCATCTGTAGATATTTGTACATACTTAACACCTTTTTTATATTCTCTGCAATATTTATCCTCTGGTCTTAACTTCCAATATTTCATTGCTGTATCTAATAGTACTTGAGTTCCTAAGATGTTAGTTGTTAGGAAAATCTGTGGATTTTCAATACTTCTATCAACATGTGATTCTGCAGCAAAATTAATAACCGTATCAATATCATATTTTTCAAAAAGCTTATCTACTAAATCTCTATCTGTAATATCTCCTTTTTCAAAACTATAGTTTTTACTATTCTTTACATCATCTAAGTTATCAAGATTTCCTGCATAAGTTAGTGCATCTAAATTAATAATATAATATTCATATGTACTAAGCATATATTTAATGAAATTCGAACCTATAAATCCTGCTCCACCCGTTACTAATATGTTCTTCATATTTTTCCTCTTTCTATCCTTCATCAGCAATACGTATTAAATATTTTCCATAATCTGTTTTTAACATAGGCTCTGCTAACTTTATTATTTGAGATTTGTCTATATATCCTTTACGATACGCTATTTCCTCAATACATGCAATATATAATCCTTGTCGTTTTTGTACTGTCTGTACAAAGTTGGCTGCATCTATTAGCCCCTCATAAGTACCTGTATCAAGCCATGCCATTCCTCTTCCCATAAGTTCTACCACTAAATTCCCTTGCCTTAAATACTCATTATTAATTGAAGTGATTTCTAATTCACCTCTTTCTGATGGTTTAATATTTTTAGCAACTTCAATAACATTATTATCATAAAAATATAATCCTGGTATTGCATAATTCGATTTAGGATATTTTGGTTTTTCTTCTAACGAAAGTACATTTCCTTCATCATTAAATTCCACTACCCCAAATTCTGTTGGATTATTTACATAGTATCCAAAAATAATAGCTCCCTCTTGTAATCTAGACGCATTTTTTAATACACTTCCAAATCCTCTGCCATAGAAAATATTGTCTCCTAATATTAATGCTACTTGATCATTATTTATGAATTTTTCTCCAATTATAAATGCCTCTGCTAAACCCTTTGGTTGTTCTTGAACTGCATATTGAATACTTAACCCCAATTCTTCACCATTTCCTAATAACTCTTTATATGTAGAAATATCTCTAGGTGTAGAAATAATAAGGATTTCTCTGATTTCTGCTAACATTAATGTAGATAGTGGATAATAAATCATAGGTTTATCATATATAGGAATCATTTGCTTTGATATTGACTTTGTAATTGGATAGAGTCTTGTTCCAGCTCCTCCTGCTAAAATAATTCCCTTCATACTTGCTTCCTCCTAATAGTACACTCAACATACTTCTCTTTATATTAATTATAGTTTTAAATCTTCTTTCTTTCTAAATAAGCTTTACTCCCCTTTTGAATTCTTATTGCTTTCTGAGGTATACAAAGCTGATATTCTTGTGTATCCTCATCTATGTATGTGGCTGCACCTATTAAAGTAAAGTCTTTAATACAAACTCCATCTCTAACAGTGGCATTATTCCCAATAAAGCAATAATCTTCAATAGTGACATTACCTGCTATAGAACTACTCATAGCTAAAAAATTAAAGTTTCCTATATTATTATCATGAGCTATATTAGCTCCATCTCCAATTATATTTCCATCTCCAATTTTTGTAAAAAACCCTATTCTAACATTATCTAAAATAATATTTCCAACTCCTAGCAGGTTAGTGTTAATATTGGCTTTTTTACTAACATAACTAGCAATTGTATATCCCATTTCTTGAATCTGCTTAAATTTCTTTTGTCTTAGTGTATTGAGCTTACTATACCCTATTGCTATTAAAACTTCATGCTCATCACTAGGATACAATCTTGGTAAATCTTCTAGAGAAATTATTGGTAAATCTTCACTTTCTGTAACAAATTCTTTATCTACACAAAATGCAACTACAGTATACGCCTCATCTCTTTCTATATACGCCCTTAATTCTCTAGCAAACGAACCTACTCCCAAAATAACCACTTTTTTTGCCATTATAATATTAATCCTCTCATTATATAGTTCTCAACAATTACTTTTAGTTTGTCCTATTTAAGAACATCCGCTATCATCTCATGAGTTTACTATATACTTCATACTCTCTGGTCCACAATTAAATATTAAATCTAAGATTGTAACCCCATGCTCAAATTCTCCATACAGTTGCTTATACACAGGATAATTATACTCTATGTATTCTAGCTTTATATTGTTATCTATAAACTTTCTATCTTCTATATAACTTTTAGCAGCTGGTCCTGATAAATAAGCATCTGCCTCTAAATATTTACATATTTCTATTAATCTATCTGTTTTTTCACCTGTAGTAGGAATTTCTAACGAACTTATAAAAGAAGTTCCTATCCCCAACACTTTTGCTATCATTTTAGTGGTGTACATATTTAATTCAGAGATTGTTTCCCACTCTCTATCATAGATCTCATCTAAAATATATTTATACTGCTCAAAATACCTTGCTTTTTTATAGTTTATAGCAATAGCATTTTTGTGTTTTCTCCTCCAATTATAACGATTATCAATGTGTGCTTCATATATCTTTTGTTCAAATCTGTCACTATTTTTTACTGGTACTGTAATCCACTTTACGCCATCTGATGTTACTATTTTATTACGATTTCTCCAATCATGTTGAGTGTACTGAACATCTTCCAAAAAAACAAATTGATTTACCTGATAAATCATATCAAATACACCTTTCCAGGGTAAATAATTTGGTTGTAAAATTGCTATCTTCTTCATCTAACTTTCCCTTCTTTATTTTTACTCAACGTAAGAGCTACTCAAAACTTATAGTATCAGTGTTTTGTTTCTATATTATAGAATTCATATATACATTTTATAATATAAATAATTTCTCCTTCTTTGAGCTCATAGTATAACGGTAATCTCAGTAATTTTTCGCTCTCCACTGTTGTGTATACATCTTCCCCATTAAATCTACTAAACTTCATTCCTGCCACAGAAGAGTGTAATGGAATATAATGAAACACTGTATGAATCCCTTTTTTCTTTAAAAAAAGTATTAGTTTCTGTCTCTCTTCAAGCGAGTTCACCTTTATATAATACATATGTCCATTATGCTCGCATTCCTTTGGTACAGTAGGTCTCTTTATCTTATCACTTAATTCTAATGCC
>JAGAVZ010000282.1 GCA_017941635.1 Cellulosilyticum sp. | reverse complement strand
TACGAGAATTTGTAGTATGATTAGGGTAGTCCATAGTGATTATCCTTTCTGTTAAGTTTTTGTGTGGTAACTTTAGCTTAACACAGAAAAGTCACTATGGGCTTTTTTATTTAGTTCAATTTGATTTTACAATGAGCCTTCTGAAATTTTTATACAAAAATACCTAGTCAAGGTAATAAAACCATAGACTAGGTATTTTTAAATCTATCTACTATTCACCAGCTTTTAATGGGTTAACTTTGATACCAGGACCCATTGTTGTTGAAACAGAGATGCTACGTAAGTATTGACCTTTAGCAGCAGCTGGTTTAGCTTTAATGATTGCACTCATTAATGTGTGGAAGTTATCTTGTAATTTTTCAGCTCCGAAAGATACTTTACCGATTGGAACGTGAATAATGTTTGTTTTATCAAGACGGTATTCGATTTTACCAGCTTTGATATCGTTGATCGCTTTAGTTACATCCATAGTAACTGTACCAGCTTTAGGGTTTGGCATTAAACCTTTTGGTCCAAGTACACGACCAAGACGACCAACAACACCCATCATATCTGGAGTTGCAACTACAACGTCGAATTCAAACCAACCTTCACCTTGGATTTTTGGAATTAATTCTTCGCCACCTACGAAGTCTGCACCTGCAGCTTTAGCTTCGTCAGCTTTAACACCTTTAGCGAATACTAATACTCTTTGAGTTTTACCTGTACCGTGTGGTAATACGATAGCACCACGAACTTGTTGATCAGCGTGACGGCTGTCTACACCTAATTTTACGTGTGCTTCAACTGTTTCATCAAATTTAGCAGTTGATGTTTTTGTTACTAATTCGAATAATTCTGCTGGATCATAAACCTTTGTACGGTCTACAAGTTTAGCAGCTTCAATATATTTTTTTCCTCTTTTCATCACTGTACCTCCTTGTGGTAATATCGGGGTCTATGCCCTCCCACGTAATAATTTACGCGCCTAATTTAAAATTTAACTATTAATAAACTACGAACGATTGATTATTGTTCTACTGTGATACCCATTGAACGAGCTGTACCAGCGATCATGCTGATAGCTGCTTCAAGGCTACCTGCGTTTAAGTCAGGCATTTTCATCTCAGCAATTTTAGTAATTTCTTCTTTAGAAATTGTAGCTACTTTTTGTTTTACTGAGTTAGCTGAACCTGATTCAATTTTACAAGCTTTCTTTAAAAGAACTGCTGCTGGTGGAGTTTTTGTAATGAAAGAGAAAGATCTGTCTTGATATACAGTAATTACTACTGGGATAATAAGACCAGCATCTTTAGCTGTTCTTTCATTGAACTCTTTTGTAAATTGAACGATGTTTACACCGTGTTGACCAAGAGCTGGACCAACTGGTGGAGCTGGAGTTGCCTTACCAGCTGCAATTTGTAATTTAATCATACCTGTAACTTTTTTTGCCATTACCGTTACCTCCTAAAAAAATGTGGTGATCGCGGGGAATTCCCTCCCACTCGCGCGCTTTGTAATTTAATGATTACTCATATATTGAAGTCTACATCAAATTAGGTGTAGCTTTCTACTGGAAAATATCACTATAGTAAAAATCCTTGATTACTCAAAGATTTCAACTTGGTTCATAGCGATTTCCACAGGGAACTCTCTACCAAATCCTGTAACAGATACTACGATAGTACCTTTAGATTGGTGAATTTCTCTAACAATACCTTCTGAGCCTTCGAACGCTCCAGAAAGTAAAGTAACCGCATCTCCAATTTGAACATTTGGAGCTGGTCCAAAAAGATCAATTCCCATATTCTTGATTTCTTCTGGTGACAATGATACCGGCTTAGAGTCTGGCCCAACGAATCCTGTAACTCCACGTGTGTTACGCACAACGTACCATGTATCATCAGTCATAACCATTTTAATTAATACATAACCAGGGAATGTTTTACGTTGAACAGTCTTCATCACACCGTTCTTTTCTTCTACTTCTTGTTGCAGCGGAACTTCAACAGCATGTATGAGCTCTTCCATATTACGATTCTTGATTGCTTTCTCAATATTCGCTTTTACCTTGTTCTCATATCCTGAAAAAGTATGAACTACATACCATTTCGCCTTTTCCATGTGTTGTTCCTCCATTATAATAATCCTTGTACTAATTTTTCAATAATATCGATACCACCATTTACTACGAAGTCCATGATGTAGATTATGATACCAACAATGATAGAAAATCCTAAAACATTTAATGTTAATCTTGTAAGTTCCTCTTTGTTAGGCCATACGACTCTTTTGCATTCTGCTACGAAGTCTTTAAAAAACTCTACCATAATTCCACTTCCTCCCTGGCAGATTACCGATTACACAAATTATTTTTTAGTTTCTTTGTGTAATGTGTGTGTTTTACAGAATCTGCAGTATTTTTTTGTTTCCATGCGATCAGGATGTGCTTTTTTATCCTTAGTCATGTTGTAGTTTCTGCGCTTGCAATCTTCACAAGCTAAAGTAATTTGTACTCTCACGTTTTGACACCTCCACTTGAGTTAAATCTCTTTTAAAAATTTCCACAAAAAAAAGACCTATTTAGGTACAAACTTAATATATCATACTCTATATAGGTCGTCAAGAAAATATAATCGAATTTTCTTGTAAAATTTAGGATTTTCGCTGTTGTTTTTTATAGGCTTCTACCACTTGATTTGAACTAGGTGATATGATTACTCTATCAATTCGTTTATTTGAATTTTTTTGCATAATCAACATATTCTTATGTTCTTTTCTTGCGATTTCTTCTTTTAGCTGTAAGATATGTTGTACTTGTCCTTTTAACACATTGATTTTATTGTTTTTGATAAGTGTTTCTCTATGTTTATCATATTCCCTTTGAAAATACTCTTCAACTTGAGTAAGATCAGAAATGAGTTCATCTTTACAATTCACCATATCTTCAATCAACTCTAAAGCACTATTTTCTTCTTCTATATTTTGCAAATCCCCTACTAATATAGTCATTTGGTTATCTGTAATATTATCGATTTGCTCTAAGAATTCTCGTATTTGGTTTAGATAATTAAATACGTCTTGCATTTCTTATCATCCTTATCTTTTCTACTTTTTACCTTATTGTAGCATATCTTAATAACCTAAATGAGTTCTTCATATCCTATCTCTTACCCCCATCAAAATGCATTCCTACGCCAAGCATTTTTCCATATGGATTCATATACTGCTGATGTCCAGTCATGAGTTGATTTAGCTTTTTGACTTCATCTTTTGCTTCTTGTATTTGTCTCATATATTCTGCTTTATTCTCTTCTTCTAAAGCCTGAATTTGTTGTAGGATTTCTCTTTCTTCGTCTGTCCATGGTTTCATGTTGATTGCATTTATTTCTTCAATCTTTTGAATAACCGTTGCTCTATCTGCAATGACTTCTATAAACTTTTCATAGTCATCATTAAATATAAAAGTATGTTGCCACTTGGTTTGTATTAAAAGTTCTTTTAAATATTCTTCTCTCATCTTCTCACCAGACCTTTACTTTTTTATCAATACAATACGTTTATTCTAGCGATCATGCTTTTCTAAAGGCTTCTACAACCTTTTCTACTGCTGTAATAACATCTTCTATATCTTGATCAGTCATTGCTGGGAATAATGGTAAGGTAATCATTTCTTCATATACTTTTTCTGCTACTGGACAAATCCCTTTTTGATATCCTAATTCTCTATAATATGGATGATAGTGAACTGGAATGTAATGCACATTAACCCCTATATTTTCTGCTTTGAGTGCATTAAAGATTTCTTTTCTTGTTGCTGTAAACTGTTCTAAATCAAATCTGATAATATATAAGTGACTTCCCGATTTTCTATCTTCTTTTTCATATGGTGTTTTAAGACCTACCACATTTTTGAATGCTTCATTATATGTACTGACAATCTCTCTTCGTCTACTGATAAATTGTTCAATTTTATGTAACTGACTTGTTCCTAGTGCTGCTTGAATATCTGTTAATCTGTAGTTATATCCTAATAATTGTTGTTCATAATACCAACTACCTTGTTCTAAATCTATGAGTTCTTCTTGCTCCCTTGTAATACCATGGGTTCTAAATAACTTCATGCGCTCATAAATCTCACGATTGCAAGTAGTCGCTATGCCACCTTCTCCTGTTGTAATAGGTTTTACAGGGTGAAAGCTAAAGGTTGTAACATCTGCCAATGTGCCTACTTTCTTGCCTTTATATTCACTTCCTAATGAGTGTGCACCATCTTCAATTACATATAGATTATGTTTCTTTGCTAAAGCCATGATTTCTTCTAAATCCACAGGTTGTCCTGTAAAATCTACGGCTACAATAGCTTTTGTTTTATCTGTAATTTTATCTTCAATACTTTTTATATCGATATTCATTGTCTCTTCATCAATGTCTGCAAAAACAGGGACTGCTCCTACATATAGGATTGCATTACTTGATGCAGCAAAAGTCATTGGCGTAACAATTACTTCATCCCCTGGCCCAATATCACAACCAAACATCGCCATATGTAACGCTGCTGTTCCATTACATACTGATACAGCATATGGTGCCCCTACATATTCTGCTATTTTTTCTTCAAAATGAGCTACATTAGGGCCTGTGGTTAAATAGTCCCCTTTTAAAATATTTACTACTGCCTCAATATCTTTGTCATCTATGGTCTGTTTACCATATGCTAAATAACTTTCTCTAACTGGTTTACCACCATGAATTGCTAATGTCATATTTATAGCCTCCTTTTTCTATCTATTAAAATATAATACATAAAATGAGGCCTATATTTCTATATGCCTCATTTTAATCTATATCATTTTTGACTTTATCTAACAAACATTCTGCAATACGTTCTGCACCCTTACCATCTACTAACTTTTGCATCCGTATACTATATTCATAACATCTAGTAGGATGTTCTATAAAATCATTAATCTGATGTACAATTTTTTGAATACCGCTCTCTATATCGTCTCTAATGTCACCCACAGTATACATTAATTTTTTATCGGCTAATGCTTTAATTCCCATGAGCTGATTATCCGCTATAGCAAAACAAATTGTAGGTAACCCACAAGCACAAAGCTCAAATAATGTTGTCCCTCCTGCTGATACAGCTATATCACATTCCATCATTAATTGACTCATATAAGAAATATCTTGATATACTTTAATACCACTATATTCCTCTGCTAATTTCTTAATCTTATTCAGATCTTGATTAAACCTTCCTACAACAATATGTAAGTTAACTCTATTATTTAATACTTCTTTTCTGCATAAACACTTTGCTAACCTATAAGTTATATGATAGGCATCAGTTCCACCTGTAGTAATTAATATATTAGTTAAGTAGTCCTTTTTCTCACGTACTAAATCTTTAAATTCCTCTCTCAGTGGAATATAATCACACCCTAATAAAAATTTAGTTTCTTGATTGTAATTTAATGTCTCATACTTAAACATTTCATAATAGGCCGAGTAATTAATTAGTAGATGCACAGGATATTTAAAAAGATTTAAATCATCTATATAAGCTACAAATACCTTTTCCTTTAAATGCTCTAAGTACTTCTTTGTTACAAAATAAGAGTCTACTAATATAATCTTTATCTGCTCTTTTTCAATAAACTGTTGCATTTGTATAATTTCTTCATCCAAATTACTCCAGTTACTATTTAAACAAATCACCTCAAATCCATTATTTAAAATAATAGGCTTTGCATACTCATCTGCTACAATAAATTTACATATGCCCCCTAATCTTTTAATCTGTTTTGCAATAGCTAAAGTACGCATCACATGTCCTGTGGCAATTTCTTTATTGGCATCTACTCTGATATAAATTATTGGATTACATCCCATGAAAGTGGTGTTCCTTTTTTCAAATCCATTCTAACTTCTCTGCCTAAAATCTCTTCATAATACATAGTATGTAGTCCATATCCCGGCCTAATAGAACGTACATTATCAGCAGTTAAAACTTCTCCAGCCTTTACATCTTTTACAATAAATAAAGATCTTGAGTGTTCTCTGCTTTTCTTTTGCTTATCTGTTAACTCATAAGTCACTTTTCCTAATGCTTTTTCTACTATGCGAATTTCTTCCACCATTTTTTTAAATTCATGTGGTTCCATAGAAAATGCTGCATCTGGCCCACCTTCTGCTCTATTTAATATTAAATGCTTTTCTACCACTTTTGCACCTAATGCCACACTTGCCACAGCTACAGCTGTCCCCATGGTATGATCTGATAAACCTGTAATACAATCAAATGTTTCACTCATATTAGGAATCAGTTTTAAATTAACATCTTCATAAGGAGCAGGATAGGCTGATGTACATTTAAGTAAAATGACTTGTTCATTACCTTCTTCCTTACATACACGAATTGCTCTTTCTATATCTTCCATTTGTGCAATCCCTGTCGACATGATAATTGGCTTACCTAACTTCGCTATTTTACGAATAAATGGAATATCATTTATTTCAAAAGATGCAACTTTATAAGCTGGCATATCCATTTCTTCCATAAAATCTACTGCGGTTAAATCAAATGGAGAGGAAAAACAAATAAGTCCCATCTCCTCTGCTATTTGTTTCAACTTTGGTTGCCACTCCCAAGGTGTATATGCTGTTTGATATAATTTATGTAATGTCGTTCCATCCCAAATTGTACCTTGAGTAATTTGAAAATACTCATTATCACAATCTATAGTAATGGTATCTGGTGTATAGGTTTGCAATTTAATAGCATCTGCACCACTCTCTTTAGCTGCCTTTATTAATTCTACTGCTTTATCAAAGTCCATTAAATGATTGGCTGACATTTCTGCAATGATAAAGGTTGGCGAATCTTTACTGATGTACTTATCTTTGATTTGAATTTCTTTTTTCATCTCTACCTCTTAAGTTTAATGTCTCTTTTTCATTCTATCTAATTAAAATTTATACTC
>JAGAVZ010000281.1 GCA_017941635.1 Cellulosilyticum sp. | reverse complement strand
TTATCTTTGCCAGCTGTAAACATCCTTCTTATATCCTTCATTTTACTGGGAACTTGTTGTAAGTTAGGATTACTGCTCGAAAGCCTACCTGTAACAGTAGCTGACATATTTAGATTAGCATGTATCTTCCCTCCATGAAGTTTAGCATCTTCAGCTAACTTAACTATGAAGGTACTTATTACTTTATCATACTCTTTAACTTTTGTCAAGCACTCTACAACAGTTCTTATTGGTTTTCCTTTAAATTTATCTAAGGCTAATATTGCTTCTCTTACATTCTTTCCTGTGCCTGTTGGTTCTTTTCTATACACAACACCTATTTGTGCTATATTATAGAATAGTTTCTTTATCTGTTGTGAACTATTATAATTTAGAGGATATGGCATACCACTTTCTATAATAGCATCCTTGAATGGTTCTAACGACTTATTAAAATCTACTACAGCTTCTTCTTTTAACTTAGTGTACTTTTCTTTAAGTCTTTCTGCTTCTACAAAGTCAAATTCCATTCCAGTTAGCTTCATATCTACAAGTACTGGTATCATTGGTATAAGTTCTTCTCTATGGAACTTAGCCATCTTTTCTAAACCATAATCCTTACACTCCTCAGTTTCAGCAGTCAAGAATCTTTCTTGGAATCTAAAAACTTTATAAGTCATAATAGAATCTTTCGCAGCATAGGCAACAGCTACATGAGGTGGTATATAACAAAAAGGTATGCCATCAAATAACTCATTAAAATAGGTAGCATCTACCTGATTGTCTAATATATACTTAGCATACAAGTCCTTCAAACTATGACTTTCATTTTCATTTAGTAAGTGTCCAGCTATTTGTGTATCCCAATATGCTTCTAACATTATACCTGTAGCCTGGTAGACTATCATTATATCAAAATAAGCATTATGAAAAATGATTTTACACTCTGAAAGTAACTTCATACCTTCTTTTAGTGCTTCCACACTTACTTGATTTTCTAATTTTTCTTTTGTTATTGAGCTGATATGATTTATTGGTGTATACATTGGCTTTTGAGAAGGAGAATACATACATACACCAACAATAGTATCAAGCATTGAGTCTAATCCTGTAGTTTCAGTATCTATAGCAACTATGCCATCTTCTTTAGCCTTTTTACAATAAGCGATAAATTCATTATCACTTGTAATAAGACTAAAACCCTCGGCTTCTGCGCCGAGGGTCTGTCTTACTTTACTTTCGGCCTCTTTAATTGCCAAAGCTAAGTTTACTGTACTCTTAACCTTGGGTGGCTCTTTAATTTTTTGTATTACCATTGCTGTATCTACTTCACTACGAGTTGGTAAAGTAAATAAGCTCAACCTTCAAACACCACCCATTTAATAATTTCAAAACCATTATTATGATTAGTTAGTGTAACCGCTAAATCAATACCCGTATCAGGCTCATGCTTAATAGTGATACTGTGATTGCTTGTAGCTCGCTTAATTAAGTCATCCATCAAAGTAACATATAAGCTACCTGTATTATCGGCAGACTCAACTACCACGTCACCATCGTTATCACGTCTATTAAGAATATACTTCTTCATAACTACCATCCTCTCTCTGATAATGTATTTTCTTCAAGCCATATACGAGAGGCATTAGAATCTTCTACTAGATATTCAATTCTAAATACACTCCCAAAATGGCTAAATCTTATATCTTTTATTGTTCCTGCACCTATAAGACATGTAGAATATACAATGTCTTTCTTATTAAATTTGCTTTCAATATAAAATCTCATTACTCTACCTCCACATTTCGTCTAACAGGAGACTTTTGAAACATCATGCACATCTCATATATTTTCTCATCGTCTTTACTCTCTATAGCAGATAATAGGTCTGTATAAATGCCTGTCTTACAGTCATACCATAATGGACAAGCACTACATGGACTTTCTACATTAACCTTTACTGCATAATCACAAGCATAACAACAATTAAATATTTTTGGCTCATTGTGAGCTTCAAACCATTGTTCCTTATATTTTGCAAGGTACTCCTCTGGTGATAACTCACCATCCTCACCACTAAGATTATCTGCAAGCCATTCCCACAACTCCCTATGTTTAGTAAGCTGAAATTTCATATTGAAGCACTCCTATCAAAATTTAAAACCCGTACTTATTGTTTCCTCTAGGTTTAATTTCCTCTTCCTCTGTATCATCATTATTTGGCACATAAGGAGAACCTGTTTCGATATACTGATTCATTTGGTCAGCATTCCAATTTTTAACAACTGAGAACGGTGTGCCATAAATGCTCTCGTCAATATCTACTTCCAAGTCATCAAGCACTTTATTTGGGTCTACCTCAGGAATATCTTTACCATAAGCCTTGATAGCTGGATAAATACTCCAAGTTGTGTCTACACCATTACCACTACGCATAATCTCTAATGGCTTTGACATATCAAACCTAGATGCAGCTTCTACATAAGTGTTACGATACCATTTTGTGCTACGAGTAAGCACCATATACTGTGGTTCAAATTCCTTATCCTTATTATAGAGCCGAATAATAGGCACATACACTACATCTCTTGGCTTGCTTACTTGTGGGAACTTTTCATTAAGATGATTCTGTGCTTCTTTGCACAAAGGACAATCCTTACCCAAACAATCAACATCAATAGTGTACTCCTTACCGCTTTTGCTAGTCATCTTAACCTTGTGCACACTATACACATCTACGTCTGTAACATCCTTCAACAAGGATAGTACAAATGCGTTTTCCTTGTCTTTCAACATAAGTGTGTTAGTGTAATTACCGCCACTATACTGACTCTGCTGGTCAATTCTCTCGTTAGCGGTTTCAAATGACATTCTTGACATAAATAATCACAATCCTTTCTTAAATGCTCTTCGCTTTAAAATCATTCACATTATTATTTTATCATTTTTGAAATTGCTTGTCAACAACTTTTAGAAAAATTATTTAAAAAATTTTCACGGCTATCGTTAGCAAAATCATTTACATCTTTTCCCTTTGGAGGTATCAAAAATTCTACTAAAGCATACTTGTATAAAGCATTATAAAGCCTTTCTCTACCTTTATCCCCCGCAGAATCATTATCCAAACAAATGATATACTTTTTATAGCCTAAGTACTTTAATTGCTCTATTTGTTCTTTTGTACCAGTGCCTAAACAAGCAACTGCTGGAAACCAAAATTTATACATTGTTAATGCGTTAAATAAACTCTCACAAATATAAAGTTCTTTGCTATCAGGGTAATACTTTCTAGCTTCATATAAATAACACAATGGCTTTTCTAAATCTTTTGGCAAATAGAAAAACTTAGTATTAACACTTCTTTTTGCGACAAACAATACCTTCCCATTAGTAGCTTTAATGGGAAATGTTACCATCTTTCTTTGTCTGTCATAACCCAAATCGAACATCTCTATTAACTCATCTGTCATACCTCTCTTATAAAGGTATGGATGAATAAACCTATAAGAAGATAATTCTTCTTCTGTTATATAATTTTGTTTTACATCTTTAGAATTGCGAGCTGGTATATTAAATAATTCGCTTCTACTAGTACCTTCAACTGAAACAAAATGCTCCATCAACCAACCTTTACCAAAAGCTCCTCCATCATGCTTTCCAAAGCAATGTGATATTACCTCCGGTAAACTAGCTGTAGTCTTGCAAGAAAAACAATATAAAGTTCCTACAGGAACATTTGGTTTAGTTATAGTAGTTATTCCACAAGAAGGTTTAGATTCCATACCATGCTTATGATATGGACAAGTAAGCATTAAATCTGCCCCCTCCTTTGGTGGTTTAATAGTAGCAAGCAAAGGACTACCATTAAGTCGCAATTCTCTTTGTAATGTTAATATAACATGGTATATATCTGTTAATATTGGTACACCATCTACAACTACCATTCTACTACCTCAAACTTAGCCTTAACCTTACCCTTTAAAGATTCAAGAAGCCAATTTTTTATATATTCATCCATACCTCTATTTACATATTCTTTAGGGACTGATATATATGCTTCTTCTGTTAGCTTTTCGCCATCCTTTAAAACAAGTTTAGCTTTTACTTTTACCATACAACCACCCCCTTAACTATTAGCCTTACTAATTAATGCTCTAAAACATATAAATAATAAGGTAGCTACACCTATAGCTGTCCAACTAAAAAATTGAGTTCCAAATAAAAAATCTACAACCCAAAATATAACAGTAAACATACTACCAACAACTAATACTCCCATTCCTATTGTTGTAACAAAAAGGACTATTGCTGCTATAGTAGCCAGAGTAATAGTAGCCATAGTACCAATGGTGTTTACTAAACAACCTTTCATACTAACTCCTCCTCTTAAAAATATTTATATTTACAGGCATAAATCCTGTAACATCAACTGACACATTATACTTATTAGTCATATAATGAAATGGCATATTA
>JAGAVZ010000033.1 GCA_017941635.1 Cellulosilyticum sp. | reverse complement strand
AGCTTTTAGGAGATCTACTGCCATGGGCAGAAGAACCTCGAAAAACTTGCAAATAATTAAGCTGATAAAACTAGAGTAATTTACTCCAATTTTATCAGCTTTTTATAGTGTCCGAAAGATACCTTGTTATTTTACGCTTACTTATAAAGTAAAAATATGCCATGTTATACATATTAAAAGTTGTTTAAAAGTTTTACTTGTGTTATAATAGGCGAGTCATATTTTGTTGAAATATGGAGATTTGAAATAGCAAAGGAAATATATTGATGAGCAAAATTTTAAATAAACGGATTGTAGTAACACTTCTTACACCAGTAGTAGCAGTAAGTGCTATTCCGGTAAATACAGTGGCACAAGAAAATCAGATGGGTGTCGCATCAACTACTGTAGCAGAAACACCAAACTTTGAAATAACAACAGATGAGCAGGTAACAGGTGTAGCTACAATTGGTGACCAGGTGTACGAGACTATTTCGGAAGCAATTGAAGAGGCAAAAGATGGAGATACTATTATTATTAGTTCGGGTACATATTCTGAACCGATTGTATTGGATAGCAAAAGTATCAAATTAGAGGGGACTGGAGAACACGAAACAACCTTAACGGGAGGGATTACGTTCAAAGATGAAGCTTATGATGGTTCTAATATTACGATTAGAAATTTAAATATTGAACAAAATGGAATCTACTGTAACATTGAAGGAAACTTAGGTTCAACAGAGTCCCTCACTATTGAAGATAATATTTTTAGAAATATACCAAGTCATGCAAGAGTTTACTCAGTATGTATTGAGAATACAAAAAATCCAATTAGCGGATTAAAAATTGTTAATAATGAATTCACATTCGACAATATTGAAAGCAGTAAAGAATATGTTGCAGGTGGGATTAATGCTTCAGTATATGGTGATGCAGAGATTACAGGTAATACATTTAACAATATGCCATACAATGCAATCTTATTATATGGTGTAGATAATGGTAGTGAGCACACAGTAAAAGTTACAGGTAATACTTTTGACCAATGGGGCTTCAATACAAAAGGTTTTGATGGGCGTGCAATGCGTATTAGCGGTGTAGGTGAGAATGGTAGATTAGATTTAACAAACAATAAATATGTATGTAATAATATGCCAGAGGAATTCATCAAAATTACAGATAATAAAGGAAGCGTAGATATGAGTAGCTGTTACTGGAATGGTGACAATGCAACTCTGGAAGGTTTCGTATTTAATGGAAATGGTACAGCTCCAGTAAATAGCAAAGTCGTTTGTAATGGAGAATGGACGATTAATAACTATTTCGCAAATGAATCAATGGAAGAGATTGCATATGTAGCAAAGATTGGAGATACATTATACAATAGCATTCAAGCAGCGATTCAAGATGCAAAAGATGGAGATAAAATTGTTGTTAATGCAGGAACTTATGCAGAGGCGATTGTTTTAGATAGCAAGAGTATCACATTAGAAGGAACAGGAAATTATGAAACAACCTTAATAGGTGGAATCACATTTAAAGATGAAGCTTATGATGGTTCAAATATTACAATCAAAAACTTTAATTTTGAGCAAAATGGTATTTATTGTAATATTAAAGGAAACTTAGGTGCGATGGATGCCCTTACAATTGAAGGAAATACTTTTAAAAATATCCCTAGTCATGCAAGAGTATATGCGCTATGTATTGAGAATACAAAAAATCCAATAAGTGGATTAAAAATTATTAATAATGAATTTACTTTTGATGATGTTGAAGCTTATGAAGAGGCTGTGTTAGGTGGAATTAATGCCTCAGTATATGGAGATGCAGAGATTACGGGCAATACATTTAAAAACATGCCATATAATGCAATTTTATTATATGGGGTAGGAAATGGAAGTGAACACACAATCAAAGTGTCCAATAATACATTTGAAAATTGGGGCTATAATAAAAAAGGGTTCAAGGGACGTGCAATGCGTATCAGTGGTGTTGGTAGATATGGTAGGTTAGATTTAACGAATAATAAATATATCTGTGAAAACATGCCAGAAGAATATATCAAAATTACAAGTAACATGGGAAGTGTTAATATGGATGGATGTTACTGGAATGGTGAAGATGCAACAGCAGAAAAGTTCGTTTTCCACGGCATAGGTGTAACACCAAAAGAGAGTAAAATCATTTGTAATGGGAAGTGGACCCTGAATAACTATTTTGCAATTGAAGAGATGAAAGAAATTAAGCATGAAGCTCAGATTGGAGATACAATCTATAGTACTATTGCTGCAGCACTTCGTGGTGCAAAAGATGGAGATACAGTTGTAATTCATACAGGAATTTATGGAGAGCCAATTGTTTTAGATAGCAAAAGTATTACGTTAGAAGGAACAGGAAATCACGAAACAACATTAACTGGTGGAATCATATTCAAAGATGAAGCTTATGACGGTTCAAATATCACTATTAGAAATTTAAATATTGAGCAAAATGGAATCTACTGTAACATTGAAGGGAATTTAGGTACAACGAAGTCCCTCACAATTGAAGACAACATCTTTAGAAATATCCCAAGTCATGCAAGAGTATATGCAGTATGTATTGAGAATACAAAAAATCCAATAAGCGGATTAAAAATCGTTAATAATAAATTCTCATTTGATGATATGGAAACTTATAAGGATTGTGTTGCTGGTGGAATCAATGTTTCAGTATACGGTAATGCAGTCATTACAGGAAATACGTTCACAAACATGCCATACAATGCCATTTTATTATATGGTATAGATAACGGTAATGAGCACACAGTAAAAGTTTCAGGTAACACATTTGAACAATGGGGCTTCAATACAAAAGGCTTTGATGGACGTGCAATGCGTGTTAGCGGTGTAGGTGAAAATGGTAAATTAGATCTAACAAACAACAAATATATATGTGATAATATGCCAGAAGAATTCATCAAGATTACAGGAAATAAAGGTACTGTTGATATGAGCAAATGTTATTGGAATGGTGAGGATGCAACAGTAGAAGGATTTGTTTATAATGGCAGCGGAGAAGCTTCAGAAAATAGTAAGGTTTATTGTAATGGAAATGTAGTATTAAAAAATTACTTTGTAGCAGATACGATGAAAGAAGAAGAGCTTAATACCGTTATTAAGGTAGAAAATAATTATCCTGATATTACAAATAGCTGGGCGAAAAATGATATTGCCTACGTGATTGATCTTGGAATATTCAATGGTACAAGTGAATCAACATTTAGTCCAACAGAAGAAATGACTAGAGCAGCATTTACAATGGTTCTTGGTCGATTAGCAAATGCAGATGTAAGCAGTTATAAGAAAAGTAGCTTTAGTGATGTAAAATTAAATGCATACTACATGGGTTATGTAGAGTGGGCAGTTGCAAATAAACTTGTAAGTGGTACAGGTAATGGTAAATTTACACCAGATCAAGGGATTAGCCGTGAGCAAATTGCTGTTATTCTTTCTAACTACGTTGAACAATTTGGATTAGAATTTCCAACAACTGATGAGGAAGTACAGTTCGCCGATAGCTCAAAAATTAGTGCTTGGGCAAAAGATGCGGTAAAGAATGTACAAATGGCTGGTATCATAAGTGGTAAACCAGGTAATAAATTTGATCCAAAAGGGAAAGCAACAAGAGCAGAGATTGCTACTATTGCAAGACGTTTTGTTGAGATTGTAATTGAAAAAAACTAGTATAGTAAATATAAAAATTGATATACTTATAGTGGATGAAATTTAATTAGAAGTACTATAAATGAAATCTCCTATATAGAGTTAGGTTTGACCTAACTTATATAGGAGATTTTTTTGAAGTATTCGTAGGTTTTTGCTTATATGAAGTAATAGGATTATATATAGTAAAAAACACTTTAAGATTATGGGGTGAACCCTTAAAGTTAGACTTAAAATTAAATGATTACTATTGTTTTTTCTATGCTTGTTGCGAGCTCTTTTGTTGAACCAAGGCCCTTAATTTTTTTTAATGCTTCGACCACAGCTTCTAGTTCTAGGATTTTTCAGCTTGTTGTTTTATTAAACAACTTTCTCCATGTACCTGATACGTTCTAATAAGTATTTTTATCGTATGCTTATTAACATAGAAGCTACGTGCAATCTCACTAATACTTAATTGTCTTTCCTCATGGAGTCTAATAATTTTTCTTTTATCTTCAGTAGTTAGTTTGGCCATAATAAAACCCCTAAAGTTGGTTGGTCCAACTTTAGGGGTTCGCTTCATTAAAGTGTTTTTTACTTGAATTATTGAAGTTCACTACTTACAGTAACACTTCCGTCTTTAATTAAATTGTAAACTTCGTTTACCTTAGTGATTGTTTCTTCGCTTAAGTTTGGATTTTCTGCAGGAATACCAATACCATCGTTAGCAGCTGTGTAAACTAAAGATTCTCCACCTGGGAATTTTCCTTCTGTTTTAGCAACAATCATATCGTGAGTTGCTTGGTCAACATATTTGATAGCTGATGTAAGAATAACAGAAGCATTTGTTTCTGTATCATAAACACCATCTAAATATTGGTCAGAATCTACACCGATAACCCAAGCAGTTTCGCCATTTGTTGCACGTGCTTTAGCTTCAGTGATTGCACCGATACCTGTACCACCAGCTGCAGTAAAGATAACATCTACACCACGGTCATACATTTGAGCAGCGATTTGTTGACCAGCTGCTTTATCACCAAATGAACCTTGGTATACAACGTCTACATCATCTAAAGTAATGTTTGTACCTAAGTTTTCGTTTGCATATTGGATACCTTGTTTGTAACCTGCTTCAAAACGTACAACGGCAGGGATTTGCATACCACCTAAGAATCCAAAGCTACCTTCTTTGATTTCTAAAGCTGCAGCAACTGCTGCAATAAATCCAGCTTCATGCTCAGCAAATGTAATAGAAACAGTGTTATCACCAATAACTGTATTACCATTTGGATCAGTAGGTGCACCATCTAAGATAACAAAATTAGCATCTGGGTATTTATCTTGTGCTACATAATCAGCACTTTCAAAATAGTAACCAGGTGTTACGATGAATTTGAAATCTCCTTCATAAAGGTTTCCAATAGATACTAAGTAATCAGATTCTGTTTCACCAGCAGGTGTAACGTATTTTGAGTTTTCTACAGTAGCTGTGATACCTTCCCAACACCCTTGATTGAAAGAACGATCATCAATTGTTCCAGCACCGATTACAAGACCAACATTAAGATCTGTATCCAGACGTTCAAATTTAGATGGTGCGCCAGTTGATTCATCAGCTGTTGAATTTGAGCTACTACATCCAGCTAATAAACTAGTTGAAACAACACCGCAAAGTGTTAAAGCTAAAAGTTTCTTCATATTCATAAGTCAATACCCCGTTGTATTAATTTTAGGTTTGCATACATCTAGGCAAACCTTTTGTATTATAAGTAAAGTATGGCAAAAATACAATAGAAAAATTCATTATCTAACTAGAAAGATTATTATCAATAAAATGGTAAATTTAGGTATATAGCTCTAATACAATGTGCAAAACAAGCAAAAAATCTCATTAAATAAAGGTTTTATTAATCCCCTATAAAGGTTAAGTAAGGTATGCTAGAATAAGAAGGTAGGATGCCTTTTTATTCTAGAAAACAAGTTTGTTATTATGCAGAGCTTGTTTGTAAAATAGGATAAGGCAATAAAATAGAGAATAAATGAACATATAAAGTGGAGGCTATGATGAAATATCAAGATACATTACTAAAGGCAGCAAATAAGTTTGAAGTAGAGGCAAAGAAACAAGTAGCATTACAAGGATATTATGAAATGTTAGCTTGTTTTGCCAAAGAATTAGCACAACTTGTAAGTCAAGTCCAAGCATTAAAAGAAAAGCCTATCATTAAAAATAAACTTATACCTTATGATGGACAGTATTTAGCGATTATGGATGAATTGTGTGAAACTCTTGAAATCTTAGAGGAAGAAAGTTTTACATTAGTAAGAGGGAAGAAAATCTATGAAGTAGTAGATGAAATGGTTGCTGATTTAGAAGACTGGATTGAAAATGTAAATGAAATCTTAGAGGATGAAGGTGTCAATATGTCCTATTTAGAAGCTTGGGATATAGGAGTATTTTTCTTATAAAGGATTAATAAATGACAGAAATAAAGATTGAGGAGGAGTTTAGTGGAGAATTCATTTTTGCTTTCTATTGTTATTCCAATGTATTATGAAGAAGACGTTGTACAAGCATGTTACAAAGAATTAAAGCGTGTTATGAATGAATATCAATGGAACTATGAATTTATTTTTGTCAATGATGGCAGTAAAGATCAGACCTTACTACGCTTAAAGGAAATCGCACAAATTGATTCAAAGGTAAAGATTATTGATTTCTCACGTAATTTTGGGCATCAGATAGCTGTAACAGCAGGTGTATTTCATACACAAGGAGATGCAGTTGTTATTATAGATGCAGACTTACAAGACCCACCTTATGTGATTAAAGAAATGGTGGACAAATGGCAAGAAGGATATGATGTTATCTATGCCAAACGTAAAAAACGAAAAGGTGAAACAGCTTTTAAAAGAATAACAGCTAAATGCTTTTATCGACTTTTACACTATATGTCAGAAATTGAAATCCCTCTTGATACAGGTGATTTTAGATTAATGGATCAAAAAGTAGTAGAAGCATTTAAGAGTATGCCAGAGCGCAATCGCTTTATAAGAGGAATGGTAAGTTGGGTAGGGTTTGATCAGACTTATGTAGAGTATGAGCGAGATGAACGCTATGCAGGTGAGACCAAATATCCTTTAAAGAAGATGTTACACTTTGCGGCAGATGGGATGATTAGTTTTTCAACTAAACCATTAAAGTTTGTTAGAACATTAGGTTTCACGACTATTTTTATAGCTATTGGATTAGCAATCTATTCTTTATATGCTAAATACATTATCCATTCAGTAGTGACAGGATGGACATCTATAATGGTAGCTATTACTTTCTTTAGTGGGGTACAGTTGTTTTCTATTGGACTCTTGGGAGAGTATATCGCCAGAATCTATGATGAAAGTAAAAATCGCCCACTTTATCTCATCAAAGAGAAAATTAATTTTACAAATGTAAATAATCAAAAATAATGCTTAAGTATTATCTTTGATAGACTCCCCTTTGTGGTAGGTAGTTTAAATCATAAAACTGTCTACCACAAAGGGGAGTATTTTTTTATCATATAAAGCATAAAAAGGTTTTATATGATGGTAGAAGATTAAATTTAAATAATCAATAGGAGGGATTAAGTTGTAGGAAGAAGTTCAAAGGTATAACCCATTTGACGTGCTTCAGTAATGAAATCACCTAATACTTCTGCATTGGTTTTAGAAACAGCGTGGAGTAAATAAATGGCACCATTGTGTAAGCCGTCTAGCATGAGTTGTTTTGCTTTTGTAGGCTCAGGTTGTGACTCTGGTTTCCAATCGCAATAAGCAAAACTCCAAAAGATAGTACGATAGCCAAGTGCCTTGGTCATTGCAAGAGAACGCTGAGAATAGTGTCCCATAGGTGGTCTAAAGAAAGGAGGCATTTGGCTACCTGTAATTTGATTATAGGCTTCGGCTACACTTGTAATTTCGGTATTAAATTTATTTTCGTCAGTGGCTATGCTAGGCATAGAAAGATGATGATCGGTATGATTGCATACATAATGGCCTTCATCATACATACGTTTAATCAAATCTGGATTTTGTTTAACATAAGGAAGTGTTACAAAAAACATGGCTTTGACATCTTGTGTTTTTAAAACATCTAATATTTTGCTAGTGTAACCATTTTCATAACCTTCATCAAAGGTTAAGTAGACAACTTGTCTCGTTGTATCGCCTAAGCAACATCCACCATAATCTTCAAGCTTGTAGCCAAGTTTATCATTAAAACCAGGTGCTTTATGATCCTTTGCACGGACAAGCCACCAATCTGTTTTGGTATTGTCTAAGTTTGCAGTATTTGCATAAGACAAGTTAGAGGGAAACAAAGAACAAGTAATGAGTAATACTAAAAGAAAAGAAAAGGCTCTTCTAGTAAAAGTGTTATTTTTTGTTTTCATAAATCATCATCCTTTTAGAAATAATATATTTAGTGTAACCATCTGATAAAAAAATATAAGGTTATAAGAAGAATGAGAAATTGGAAAATGGAAAAAATAACTTGATATTAATTTTATATAACTTAATTGACAAATTATAAAAATAGATTTACTATAATGTCAGAAAGAGGTGAAGTAATGAAAAAAAGTGTATACAGTTTAGTATTAATGGATGATGTCATAGAAGCGATTGATGAGCTTGCTTATTCACTCCAAACAAGTCGATCCAATTTGATTAACCAAATATTAGCTGAACGTGTTGCATTAGTGACACCTGAGCAACATCTACAACGCATTTTTGAAAGTTTATCAGAATATCTAAGACCTTATACGCATTTTCAAATTCAGAATCAGGCGGCAGATCATATGTATAGCATCAAAAGTGCGATTCGTTATAAATATAACCCGACTATTCGTTATTCAGTTTATCTGGCGCAACAGGACGGCAAAATAGGTGGACAGCTTAGAATTATTTCTCGCACACAAAGTGATATTCTCTATGGCTATCTGAATCACTTTTTTAAATTATGGGCACAGATAGAAAATGAAACACATCATGTGACTTGGGAAGTGGAAGAAGGGACAAAGTGGCTGAGAACATTTAATCTAGAAGCTTTTCAAAATCCGAATGAAGAGTGTGATTTAGCAGGTGCCCTATCGCATTATATTAAAGGATTAGATGATGGACTTAAGATTTATTTTGGAGAATTAAATCACGAGCAAACACAGTACTATCTATTGAAACAACATTACAATGCACATTATAAAGAACATCTACGTATATGATTAAAGGCATTGTTTCTCATAAAAGATATTTTCAAGTTAAAGTATTTTAAAGTTTAAAAAGCAAAGTATAAGGAGGAAGCCTATATGAACGGACAAAACTTTACAAAAAAATCAATTGAAGCCATTCAAAGTGCTCAGCAAATGGCTATATCTTATCAAAGTAACCAAATTGAACCATTACATTTAATGTATGCACTGCTTACTCAAAATCAGGGACTTATTCCGCAGATTTTAACTAAAATGAATGTGCAAGTAGAGTCTATGACACAATCTGTAGGCGAAGCTATTAGTAAACTGCCGCGTGTAAGTGGACCGGGTAGGGAGCTAGATAAAGTCTATGTATCTAGTGAGATGGACAAAGTTTTACAACGTAGTGAAAAAGTAGCAGATAAAATGCAAGATGAATATATTTCAGTTGAGCATTTGATGGTAGGACTTATAGAAGAAGCAACAGGAGAACTTAAAAAAATCTTCAGTGCATATGCAATAGACAAAAAGCAATTTATGAATATCCTCAAAGAGATTCGTGGAAATATGCACGTGACAAGTGAAGAGCCAGAAGGTACTTATGATGTACTCAATAAATATGGTTATGATCTTGTGGAACGTGCCAAAGCACATAAAATTGACCCAGTCATTGGACGTGATAGTGAAATTCGTAATGTGATTCGTATTCTTTCACGTAAAACCAAAAATAACCCTGTGCTTATTGGAGAACCTGGTGTAGGTAAAACAGCTATTACAGAAGGGCTTGCACAACGTATTGTACGCGGGGATGTACCAGAAAATTTAAGAGATAGACGAATTTTTTCACTGGATATGGGGTCGCTGATTGCAGGGGCAAAATATCGTGGAGAATTTGAAGAACGTTTAAAAGCAGTCCTTCAAGAGATTAAAAAAAGTGATGGCAAGATTATTCTCTTTATTGATGAGCTTCATACGATTGTAGGAGCAGGAAAAACAGAAGGTTCAATGGATGCAGGAAATCTTCTTAAACCAATGCTTGCTCGTGGAGAATTACACTGTATTGGTGCCACAACTTTAAATGAATACAGACAATATATAGAAAAAGATGCTGCTCTTGCAAGACGTTTCCAACCGGTTATGGTCAGCGAACCAACTGTAGAGGACACAATCGCTATCTTACGTGGAATCAAAGAACGTTATGAAATTTATCATGGGGTACAAATTCAAGATAATGCCCTTATTGCAGCAGCAACTTTATCAGATCGTTATATTTCAGACCGTTTCTTACCAGATAAAGCCATTGACTTAGTAGACGAAGCTTGTGCTTTGCTTAGAACAGAAATTGACTCTATGCCAGTAGAGTTAGATGAGATTGCACGTAAAATGCTTCAATTAGAAATTGCTGAAACAGCACTTAAAAAGGAAGAAGATCCAATTTCTAAACAAAATCTAGCAGAAATTCAAAAAGAACTTGCTGAACTTCGTGAACAGTTCAAAACCATGAAAACACAATGGGAAAATGAAAAAGAAGTCATTACTTCTGTAAGAATACTTAAAGAGAAGATTGAAGAAGAAACAGCTAATATGCAAAAAGCTGAACGTGAGTATGATTACAACAAGGCTGCTGAACTTAAATATGGCATCATTCCAAATCTCAAAAAACAATTAGAAGAAGCAGAAGCTAAAGCACAAGAAAAAGGTGAAAATACACTGCTTCGTGATAAAGTTAATGAAGAAGAAATTGCAAAAATTATTTCTCGTTGGACTCAAATTCCAATTACAAAACTCATGGAAGGTGAACGTCATAAACTCCTTCGCCTTGAAGAAATCTTACACAAACGAGTCATTGGGCAAAATGAAGCAGTAAGTACTGTAACAGATGCGATTTTACGTTCTCGTGCGGGAATCAAAGATCCAAGAAGACCAATTGGTTCTTTCTTATTCCTAGGACCAACAGGTGTCGGTAAAACAGAGCTTGCTAAGGCTTTAGCAGAAGCATTATTTGATGATGAACACAGTATGATTCGTATTGATATGAGTGAATATATGGAGAAACATGCAGTGGCAAGACTGATTGGAGCGCCTCCAGGATATATTGGCTATGAAGAAGGTGGACAGCTTACAGAAGCTGTTAGAAGAAAACCATATGCAGTT
>JAGAVZ010000280.1 GCA_017941635.1 Cellulosilyticum sp. | reverse complement strand
TTTGATATTATGGAAAACTCAAGGCTAACTTTCTCACCAGAGATTATGGAAGAGATGAAGCAAGAAAATAAACTTGTGACAGAATACAACAAACTCATTGCTTCTGCTGAAATCGAGTTTGAAGGTCAGACTTATAATTTATCAGGCCTTAGACCATTTATGCTTTCTAAAGATAGAGAGACAAGAAAACGTGCTCATGAAGCATATTTTAGTTTTTTTGAGACTCATGAGACTAAGATAGATGAATTATTTGATAAGATGGTACAAATAAGAGATCAAAAAGCTAAAAAATTAGGCTTTAAAGACTATGTAGAGTTTGGTTATCGTCTTATGAATCGTAATGACTACAGTAGAGATATGGTAGCAAACTACAGAAAACAAGTATTAGAGGATATTGTGCCTGTAGCAAATGAACTTTATGCACGTCAGGCAAAACGTTTAGGCCTTGATCATTTAGCTTATTATGATGTGGATTTTGAATTTAATAGTGGAAATGCAATGCCACAAGGAGATTCTACATTTATTTTAGAAAATGGTAAAAAGATGTATAGCGAGCTTTCTCCTGAAACAAAAGAGTTCTTTGACTTTATGACAGAGAATGAACTTTTAGATTTAGAAACTAAACCAGGTAAACAGTCAGGTGGGTACTGCACATTCTTCCCAGCTTATAAATCACCATTTATTTTCTCTAACTTCAATGGAACAGCAGGGGATATTGATGTACTAACTCATGAAGCAGGTCATGCCTTCCAAGTTTATCAATCAAGGTGGATTGATGTACCAGGGCTTACTTTCCCAACTTTTGAAAGTTGTGAAATTCATTCTATGAGTATGGAGTTTATCACATGGCCTTGGATGGAAAATTTCTTTAAACAAGATACAGCTAAGTACAAGTATGAACATTTAGGAAGTGCTATTAAATTTATTCCATATGGAATTATTGTAGATGCTTTCCAGCACTTTGTATATGAAAATCCTACAGCTACACCAGCTGAAAGAAAAGCACATTGGAGAGAGCTTGAAAAACAATATTTACCACATAAAGACTATAGTGAATGTGAGCTTTTAGAACGCGGTACATGGTGGTATAAACAAGGACATATTTTTGCATCACCATTCTACTATATTGACTATACACTAGCTCAAGTATGTGCTCTTCAATTCTGGGAAAAAATGAATCACGATAGAGAAGCAGGCTGGGCAGATTATATGCGTATTTGTAAACCGGGTGGTATAAAGTCATTCTTACAATTAGTAGAATTGGCAAACCTTAAGTCACCATTTGAAGATGGTTGTATTAAGAGTGTTATTGGTGAAGCCAGAAACTATCTAATGGGGATTGATGATAGTAAGTTATAGAAAAAGATTAGCTGTGTGCTGTCTATAATAAGTGATTATTTATAAGCAAATAAACATAGTGAAAATAAATTGACAAATTTGATTGAAAATTATATAATTTGCTTAACAGACTACATTAATAAAAAATGAAATGAGGTGATTAATATGACAACTATATATTTAAATAGAACGGATGCCATGTTAAACACCTATAAGGTGGAATTTTAATACTTTTTTATTGGTGTTAATTGAACGTATTTAAAAAAGGCGTATCCGTATAAGGATGCGCCTTTTTGTATGTATAGTTGTCCTAAGATGATGTGTCTATTAAAAATAGCATGATGTCTAGGAGGATGTTTAATGAAGAGATTCAGATCTATTATTCTACCTATGCAAGGGCATAGTAAAAGTCAGTTACATTGGCTTTATAATACAGCTTCTAATATTGAAGAAAAAGAAAAAATTTTTTCATATGAAGGTTTTAGATTCTGGTTCGCTGGAAGGGGGCATCGTACCCCAGAAAAATTGTTGTTATATGTGGAGATTCCAGCTGCATTGGTAGGGGAGAGGCTAATAAGTAATATGGTACCTTTAGAAAGTTATTTACTAAGCTATCTTTCCCCCATTATTAATGATTTAAGTAAAGAATATGTAAATACAGCTAAAAATGTACGAGAAAAAGCACAATTTTCAGCTCAAACAGTAAATGAACATGTTATTAAGCGTAATGGGATGCTCTATGATAGTGATACACAATGCTTTATCTTTAAAATTAATTTTACTGTACCCCTTGTGAATGCATTGTCAGTTAATGCGAAATTGGCTATTAAAGCTATACAGGATATTTTAGCGCATATGAAAGACGCAATGAAGCTGCTTAATAAAGAAGAGATTGAAAGGCATCTTTTAACCTATTCAAAGCAACAACAAATTCGTCAGTATATTAAGCAGAACCATTTTTGTGTATTTGTTGCAGATGGCAGTATATTACCAAGGGATAATGGTACAAACAAGCCAATGAAAAATGTTATTCCCTTTAACTCACCTAAAGATTTACGTATAAACATACCATTTTTAGATGGTACAAGTATTTCAGGTATGGGAATTAAGCAAGGTGTAACCGTTATAACTGGAGGGGGATACTCAGGTAAATCAACCTTACTTAATGCTATAGAAATGGGGATTTATAATCATGTACCAGGTGATGGGCGTGAGTTTGTAATTACAGATGATACAGCGCTTAAAATATATGCAGAAGATGGTAGGCCTGTTCATAACATAGATTTGTCGCCATTTTTTAAGTATTTGCCTAATGGTATAGAGATTGATAGGTTTTCAACACTTCATGCTAGTGGAAGTGTATCCCAGGCAGTAAATATTATTGAAGCTATGGGTGGGAAAAGTAGATTACTACTTATTGATGAAGATAGAAGTGCTACTAATTTTATGATTCGAGATGCTAATATACGAAAAATAGTAAAACGTGAGCCTATTATACCATTTACAGATAGAGTTCGTGGGCTGTATACGGAAAGAGAGGTCTCTACTATTTTGGTAATTGGTAGTTCAACTGAATATCTAAGTTATGCTGATACAGTTATCTTAATGGATGATTATATTGCTAAAAATATAACAGATAAGGTAAAAACACTTGACTTAGCAGAGTGCAGGGTGGAAGAAACAAGGGCAAAATGGATGGAAAAAAGGTATCTGATTCCAAAGCAAACCTATGAGCCATTTATTTATTTTAATTATATTTCTAATGAAAATACAAAGAAAATTATCCTTGATGAATACAATGCAGATATTACCTTGCTAACTGCATTAACCTCAGAAAATCAATTAAATACACTGACATACATGATGGAACGTCTTTTAACAGATCAAAATTCGGATAGGGCTGACTTAATGGAGGTCATATATAAACTTTTTGAGGACATGTATTTAAATCAAATAGGTGAGCCTTCTACATCATTTAATTTTAAGATGGAATCATGGTTTGAGGCGGTACGTCCTATAGATGTATTTTGCTGTGTAAGTAGAATGCGCGGGTTAAGCTTTATGAATGAAAAATGATATTTAAAAAGTTCTAGATTATATGTAATCCTTATGTTCTAGAAGGATTTAGGGATAGATGTAAAGAATCTTTGTTATATTGCAATTAGGATAAGCCTATGCTATGATAGAAAGAGCGTAAAACGTATTTAAGGAGGCAAAGCCATGGATATTTTACAAATGGTTGTTGCAGGAGTTTACGTATTAGCAGCGATTGCTATTATCGT
>JAGAVZ010000279.1 GCA_017941635.1 Cellulosilyticum sp. | reverse complement strand
TATATATTATATCATTTTTTATTTTAAAAGTCAAATTTTTACTTTATAAAGTAAAAGAAAGGGGAATTATTCCCCTATCTCCTCAGTAGTTACTGCGGCCTATACAGTATAAAACATAAACTCATTCATAATATTTAATAGAGCAAGAAGAAATACGAAATGAAATATTCTATGGAGAGCTAGAAGAAGTCGCTTTGGTAGTACAAGCAGAATCTGGTAATCAAGATGAGTTGGGTAAAAGATATGTAGCAGATGTTATATGGAATAGAGTAGATGACAAAGATTTTCCTGATACACCACTTGATGTCATCTATCAGATTGACCCAGTTCAGTTTGCTACAACGGTCAATGGAGCAATGGGAAAAGCTGGTTATACAATCACAGAAGAAGTATTCCAGATAGCACTAGAGGAGCGAGAGAGCAGAACTAATTCAGAGATAGTGTATTTTAGAACAGATGAATATGGAACAGGTACATCAGCATTTAAGTATGGTGACCATTATTTTTCAACAAAGTAAAGGATATGAGGGAGAAGAAATGAGCAAATTATCAGCAATAATGTTGGCAAAAAGGAAGTCAGAGTTGAATAAACAAAGGCGAGATACACTGGCATTAGCATATATGCAGAATGTTAAGAAGAGAATGAAACAGACAATTAAGGAGGTAGAAGAATGACAAACGGAGAAAAGTTAATTGAGATATTCCCGAACAACACGCATATCACTCTCAAAAGAACGACACAGTTTGTAATCAATCCCATGACGTTAAACCAACAGATGATTGTGGTTGACAATGACTTTTGGAATGCAGAATATGAAGAACCAACTACTAAAAATAATTTAGGAGTTGATTGTATATCAAGACAAGCGGTAATAGATGAATTAAAGAGATACTTTCATGATGAATACTATCAAAGAACATCTATCCAAGATTGTAGGGATTGTTTTATTGAAGATGTGTTAAATTATTTGTCCTCAGTAACACCACAAGAACCAAGATGGATTCCGGTAAGTGAGAGGTTGCCAGACATACATAATTATAGTGAGCATTACTTAGTTACTCTCAAAAACGGCGAAGTCCACAGGGCAATGTGTACTGAAATGAATGGGGAGCATTGGTGGAATTATAACCTTGATGATGTTATAGCATGGATGCCATTACCACAGCCATATAGAGAGGTAAAGAAATGACATATAGGGATTTATTGTATAAAGCCACAAGATTATGCGATAAAGGTGAAATTACTTTAGGCGAATATGAAGAAATGACTAAACCGCTTGATAGAGAGGTTGAGCAAGAGCCTATTCTTGACAAGATAAGAGCCGAGATAGAAAAGTTACGACCAAATTTAAGACCAGAGCAAATGACAGATTATGACTATGCAATGGTAGATGTTGTCAATGACATTGTGGCTATCATTGACAAATACAAAGCAGAAAGTGAGGAAACATGAAACGAAGTACAAAGAAAATGGCTTTCCTCGATAGATTCTATAAGAAATTCTGTTGCGGTGCTAAAAATCATCCAGGTAGTTGGAAAAGGGATAAACAAATAAATCGAAAAGCTGTAAGACGTAGGCTTAAGGATGATTTAAGGGCAGAAAGTGAGGAATAAATGAAAGATTTTTATAAAATTTGGATGATAGGTATTAGTATTGCAATATTTTTAAAGCTAGTACAAATGGCAGAATATTTGAGAACTATCTCTATATTTATAGATTAAGTGAGGTAGAAGATGGGAAAATTAATTGATGTAGATAGATTAAAAGAGGTATTCAGCAGAAATGTTGTAGGTGGAAATGCTTATTTTGACTTGATAGATGCACAGCCAACAGTACAAGCAATCTCAAAAGCCGACTACGAAAACCGCTTAAAGTCTGATATGGTGGCTATGCTAGAGGAAATAAGCCTTGAGATTGATGAAATGGATTGCACAATAGACCATGATTTTGAAGGCTATTATACAGGTCATGTTGATTGTCAAAAGCTAATAAGAGAGAAAATCAATTCATTAAAGGAGAATACAAAATGAGAATACATCATAATAAAACATTTGATTGCTACGAGGATTGTGAACAGGACATAAACGCTTTTGGTAAAGAGATATTTTTAGATGGACATAAACTTTATACCAAGGCTGATTTGGTGGCTGTGCTAACTGATTTACAGTTGAAGATTGAGGAACTAAATCACAAAGGAAGTAATTGTTATCGTGATGGATATACACCATATAGCGAGGGTTTAGACGATTGCAAAGATATTATCCAACAGAAAATCAATTCACTAAAGGAGAATAAAGAATGAGTCCTATTGAACATTATTTTGAAAACTTATTAACTATGGGTTCAGATATAAAAGGCGAGCCAAATAAAAATGCTTTATCAAGAGAAGTACAAGAAGCAATAGAGATATGTGCAGATTATGTCAAGTATGAACTATTATTGCGTAACACCAAGGCTGATATGGCGGCTGTTCTTGATAAGATAAGAGCCGAGATACTTGAAGAAAAGGAATGTGCTTATGCAGATTTTGAGAGATACAAAGCCGAGTATTTAGGGCAAGATTGGGAAGATGCTTTAGACAGTTTACCACAAGACGATTTTAGATATGGCATGGAAAGGTGCATTGATATTATTGACAAGTATAAATCAGAAAGTGAGGAAAAGCATGAGATGCGAGCATGATGATTGTTTTACTTGTCCTTATTCAGATTGTATAAGTGACAAAACTAAAGTAAAAGGTAAACCAGGTAGAAAAAAGATGGACCCGGAAGTAGTTCGTCAACATAGATTAGCTTATCAAAAGGAATACTATAAGAATAATCCTGATAAGTATAAACAATATTATAGTAAAAGAAATAAAGAGAAACTCAAAGATAAATCATTGCTTAAAACAACATGGGTAACAGATGGTAAAACAAATAAAAGAATATTATCAATAAATCTTAAAGAGTGGGAAGAAAAAGGTTGGAAGAGAGGTAGAACAGTTAAATGGACCCGTGGATAATGTTTGCAAGTCTATGTAAATTAGTAGTTGAGGAGCAAAATGTATATCTTCATGTGACAATATCTAACGGTGTATTAGAGATGCTGTTATTTCCATATAGTGAAGATTGGGATGATGATGAGTCAGACGATTAAAGAAAAGATAAGACAAAGAAGAAGGCAGATGCTAGTTCATTCTTATATATACTATGAGCTTAATCAGAACATAGTATCAGACCATAAGTGGGCAGAATGGGCTAAGGAGTTACAAGAGTTACAACAGAAATATCCTAAAGAGTCAGCAGAAGTGGAATACTATGAGGATTTCAAAGATTGGGATGGTAGCTCAGGTGCATTTTTAAAATTTGGAGAAAATATAAAGACCGTGGCGAAAATTCTTTTAGAACAAAATAATTGTTCTAATCAGCATATAAACCCCGTTTTTGCAAAAAATATGCAAAAAACGAGTTCAAAACCCTTAAAATCAAAAGTTAAATCTTCCACAAGGAGTTTGTTCTAAACGTATTGACATTTACGTTGCAAATAGTATAATAATGACATAAATAATCTATAACATATTTAAAAAGGAGATTAATCATGGAAAACACAAACATTGTAAACACAGTATTGGACAAGAAGTTAGACGGGTATGTATCCTCATCAGAGTTACACAACTTCATAGCGCCACAGGAAATCACAGTTACTATTACTATCTCAG
>JAGAVZ010000278.1 GCA_017941635.1 Cellulosilyticum sp. | reverse complement strand
GTCTACACGGTAAAAACGATCAAAAATATGAGATGCGTGGCTAGGGGGGATGCCTGGGCCATTGTCTATCACTTTAATGATACAGGTATCAGAGCGCATACTTAAATCAATCGTAATGGTGCCACCTTCTTGAACATAGTGGAGAGCATTATCTAAGAGAATGGTAATGGCCTGTAAGATACGTTCATCATCACATAAAACAGGAGGAAGTGTATACTCAGGTAGATTGAGATTAAGCCTTTGCCTTTTGCCATTAGCAAGAGGGATAAATGTATCTAGCATGTCAATAAGAAGAGTGTCAAGTTCTACAGGCTTTTTATGGATAGACCAAGTGTTAGCATCAGCAGTAGCAAGGAGGAGTAGGTCATCTACAAGACGTGCCATACGTTTACATTCTCTTTCAATTTGCATAGTGAAAGGCTGGCTATCTAGGTGAATACCAGACTGTATAACAGAATTGCTACTTTGTATAACAGCTAAAGGTGATTTCAGTTCATGAGAAGCTGCTGCAATGAATTGGACCTGTTTTTGCTGATTAATAGTAATAGGCAGGATAGCCCTTCCAGCAAACCAATAACTAAAGAGGCTAAGAAGTACAATACCTATAAGGCTAATGGAGATGAACAAAAGTCTTGTATAAATAATGGTTTCTTTTTGGACACTCATATCTTGAAGCAAAGTAAGGCTAAAACTTCCCTTATAAGAGGGGATAAGTGCTACACCGACACGGTAATATTCACATTCATCTCCCTGGATTTTAAAAAACTGTTTAGAAATATTGAGCCTAGATGTAGGAGGTGCATCCATATCAAACTGATAATCCTCTAAAGCAGTTTCATGGGCCTTTTGGATAAGCTTATCCCTAGGTGTAAGAGGTGTCCAAGCACCTTTAAAAAATAGGGGATGAGTGTTATCTTCAATAGAAATAATTAATTTGTTATTAGTCTCTAACTGTGCAAGCCACGACAATTTAATACTTTGGTAAGTTTGAAGCTGATAAGTAATAGTCTGAAGCTGATTTTCAAAGGCAATATGGCTGCTTGTATCTATATTTGTTTCAGAGATCTGTAAAGCAATAAGGCAAATAACACATAGAATAAGGCCTGTTATTGTACTACAAATAAGGGTAAGGTGCATGCGTAGTTCTTTAAGCATTATGAATCTCCAGTGTATAGCCGATGCCTCTTATGGTTTTTAATTCTAAGTTGCTTTCTACAGTGCGAAGTCTACGTCTAAGAAAATGTATATAGTTATCTAGATTGCCTTCTTCCACTTCAGCATAGGGACCCCATACACGGGAAAGTAGTAGGGGACGAGGAAGAATACTTGCAGGTTGCTTGAAGAAGGCTTCAAAAAGCTGAGCTTCTTTTTTTGAGAGTGAGCAGCTACCTTTAGGACCTATAAGTGTAAGGTTATCTAAGTCAAAATCAGTATTGCCATAGGATAGTGAGTGGGAAGTAATCCAGGCAGTAGGGCGTCTACTAAGCGCACGAATACGTGCAAGGAGTTCTTCTATAGCAAAGGGCTTAGCTAAGTAGTCATCAGCGCCAGCATCTAGGCCAGTAACTTTATCACCAATACTATTAAGAGCTGTAACCATAATAACTGGGACAGCAATATTTAATAAGCGCATTGCTTTTAATACACTAATACCATCAAGGGATGGCAGCATACGGTCTAATATAATAAGATCATAAGCTTGTTGTTTAATAAAGAATAGGCCTTCTTCGCCATCATAAGAACTATCAACAGTATAACCTTGATTTTGAAGTTGTAATTTCACAGTATCACAAAGTGACTGGTCGTCTTCGATAAGTAAAATACGCATATTTGCCTCCTTAAGTCATCATTATAAGATAAATATTTTTTATTATAGCATTTATTGATGGATAAGACGAAAATTCTTTTGAAATTCATAAAAGCTTTAAAGTCTTTAGAGGTTATTTAGAGATAAGATAAGTAGAATTATATTAAATAAATAAAAAATAAGATAAGTAAGGAGTAGAAGATGAAAAAACATATATATAAACTCATGGTAGGCCTATTAATTGGGGCAACAGCATTTGGAGTGACAGGGTGTAGTAATAATATAGCAGGTGAAAAAAGTAGCGTAAGTCAAGATATTCCAATGGGACGTTATATAGAAGAAACGGTAGATATGCCTAAAGAGATAAAGTCTTTAATAGATTATAAAGTAAATAGTGATGGCACAATGGAGATTCATGGTTATGCTTCTGGAAATCAGGTTGTTGCTTATACTTCAAAAGATGGGAAAAGCTGGGAGAGTAAAGATGCTACATGGTTAAATGACCTTATAAGTGCTGGAAATCAGCTATCAGCAATCACTTCTAATGAAAAAGGAGAGTATTACGCTCTATATTATAATCCAGACTTTAAAACACGTATAGGAAAGTTATCAGAAGGTAATAAAGTAGAGGAAATCCCTTATGAAGTAGATGAAAGTAGTTATATTTCAGCTATTAAGGTGGATGAAGAGGGAAGCATCTTTGTAGGCATGAATAATGGTGTAGTAAGAATTAATGAGGCAGATGGTAGTGTAATTACTGAATATAGTGTAACAGGAACAGAGGGTGAAGTTGTAGTTGTTGATAATCAATTAATGGTAATAGATGCACAGCGCGGGGGGCTTGTAGCCTTTAATTTAGAATCTGGCGATGAGGAGAACTTTATTCCTTATGAAGGCACACTTTGGGGAAGCAAGCTTCTAAGTAATGATGAAGGCAATGTCTACATTGTGAATACAGAGGGCGTAAGTAGATTAGCAGCAGGTGGTAGTATTTGGGAGAATGTAATTGAAAGTAGCACAAGTTCATTTGGAACGCCATCTCTATTTGTAAGACAAGTAGCTATGAAAGGTAATGATGAATTTAGTGTAGCTTTTGATAGTGTAGAAGGAGCTTATACACTTTTAAATTATCATTTTGATCCAAATGTACCATCTAGACCAACAACAGAAGTAAACTTATATATGTTAGAGGATAATAGGACGATTAGACAAGCAGTAGCAGAGTATCAGCGCCAAAACCAAGAGGTATTTATTAATATACAAGTAGGTATTCAGGAGGGTGATACCCTTACAAAGGCTGATGCAATCCGTACACTTAATACCCAGCTTTTAGCAGGGAAGGGTCCAGACATACTTGTACTTGATGGACTTCCAATACAATCTTATATGGAGAAAGGTGTACTTTTAGATATGAGTGATTGGGTAGACGGTATGAGAGATAGTGGTAAGTGGTTAGAAAATATTACAGAGGCGTATAGGCAAGAAGATGGTTCTATTTATGCACTTCCAACACGCTTTAAGGTACCAACCCTATGGGGGAACAAAGAGCTTGTAAATGGTGTAGATTCCCTTGAAGGGCTTGCAGATTGGGCTAAGGAGAATCCAGATAAACAAGTATTTTATAGCATGACACCAGAGGAGCTTATGAAGAAATTATACGGTATTACAGCCCATGAATGGATGGATGAAACAGGGCAAATTAAAGAAGATGCTTTTGTAACCTTCATAGAGTCTATCAATACATTATCAGGCCAAGGTGGGGCAGATGAAGCACCCAGTATGAACTCATCATCATCAGGTATGACTATAGAGTTTAACGATGCAGATGATCCTGCTATTCAGGAAAGTATTAAAAATACATTATCAACAGAATATATGGCGCATAAGGATGTTGAACTACACATGACAGAAGTTGAAGCATTCATGGAAATCCCGTATTTAAATTCAGCTATTATGCAAAGAGGTGATGGAGACTTTGGAGCTGTTCTAGCTAAGGATGGCGGCGTATACAATCCAGTAGGCATTGTAGGGATTAATGCTAATAGTAAAAACAAAGATATTGCAAGTGAGATTGTAAAACTAGCTATGTCTAAAGAGGTTCAAAAAGTAGATTTATATGAAGGTTTCCCTATCGATAAAGAAGCATTAGAAGAACAAGCAATAATAAATGAAGATGGTATGATGGCCGCAATGGGAATGGCTATTGAAAAGCCTATCAAGATGCAGCCTGCAACACAAGAGTCTTATACAAAACTTAAAGAACAAGTAGATAAACTTACGATTCCGGCAATGACAGATGAAGTGCTTATGAATCTTATTATAGAAGAAACGAAAGGATACTTCGATGGTGAGAAAACAGCAAATGAAGCTGCCGAAGCAGCAGCAAAACGCACAAGAGCCTATTTGGCAGAATAAAAAAAAGAGTGACTTAAAAGTCGCTCTTTGCTTTTTGTTACCAAGTCTTATAGGGGTAATGGTTTTTATTTTTATTCCTTTTATAGATGTTATACGTAGGTCTTTCTTCGGGGCTATGAGTGGTGAATTTGTAGGGCTTAAAAATTACGCTACTATTTTTCAAAATAATGCCTTTAAGTTAGCAGGAGGAAATACTTTAAAATTTACACTTATTTGTATTCCTTTATTAGTTATAGCTTCTTTAGGGCTTGCCCTTTTAATTAATGCTATTGGGAAGAAGGCGCAGTTATTTAAGATGACATTCCTTTTACCCATGGCTATTCCAGTAGCTTCAGTGGTACTTTTATGGCAAGTTCTCTTTCACCAAAATGGACTTTTAAGTCGTGGGATTATAGCACTTGGGGGGCAAAGAGTAGACTGGATGAAGACGGATTGGGCTTTTTGGATTTTGGTTGCAAGTTATTTATGGAGAAATATAGGTTATGATATGGTACTTTGGCTAGCAGGGCTTAGCACTATATCGCCAGCCATATATGAAGCAGCAAGAGTAGATGGTGCAAATAGCTGGCAGCAGTTTACAAAGATTACAATACCACAGCTCTTACCAACTTTATTTACTATCGTAGTACTATCCCTTCTTAACTCCTTTAAAGTATTTAGGGAGGCATACCTTATAGCAGGGGACTACCCACATGATAGTATGTATATGCTCCAGCATTTATTTAACAATTGGTTTG
>JAGAVZ010000277.1 GCA_017941635.1 Cellulosilyticum sp. | reverse complement strand
TTAGATGTGTTTTAATAAGTACATCAATAAAGTAAAGAATAAGTTAGGAAATATGAAAAGAGTGGAAAGATAGAAGAGGTTTAAGAAAAAGTATTAAGAAGAATATTTTAAAAGAGTATTTTAAAAAAGTACTTTAGAGAAGACGGCTTAGAAGAAAGAGAGTAAATGGAGTCAAAGTATTAAAAGAAAGGAAGTGATTTTCAGAATGAAACAAATAGATTTGACCAAAGGAAAGGTGTGGAAAAGCCTAATTACGCTAGCCTTACCCCTTATGGGGAGCTCGCTTTTGCAGTTTACTTATAATCTAGTAGATACTTTATTTGTAGGGCATTTGGGAAGTAATAGTGTGGCAAGTGTGGGATCTTCTAGCTTTTTTATTGGTTTAGGTTATGCCATCAATGCTTTGGTTGTGATTGGAACAGGTGTCAAGGTAGCACATTCGGTAGGGCGTGGCAACCAAGAAGAGGTGAAAGGCTATACACAGTCAGGTATGTTTTTAAATATGCTAGTGGGCATAGTCTATATGTTATTTTTACTTTTAATGGGCAAACAGCTCATAGGCTTTTTGAATTTAGGAAATACAACAATTGAGCGAGATAGTTATCTTTATTTAGCATGGAGTGCACCAATGCTATTCTTTGCTTTCTTTAATACCCTTTTTGCAAGGATATTAGGAAGTACGGGAAATACCAAGAGCCCACTTAAAATTAATGCAGCAGGGATTATCACCAATATTGTGTTAGATCCTATTTTGATTTATGGATTAGGTTGGGGTGTAACAGGAGCAGCTATTGCGACACTCCTTGCTAATATGATGATGTTTATTTGCTACACGCGACTTGGGAAGGGACTCTTTTCCTTTGATTTTATAAAGAACAATCAAGGGAGGGGGCATTCTAGCATACAAGGGAAAACTACTAGCAATGCTGCAATGCAACAGGAAACAAGTGAAAATCCAGAAAAAAGCTTTGTCACAAAGGAAAGAATTCAAGAGATTGTTCAATTAGGACTTCCGATTGCTTTTCAGCGTATTTTATTTTCTGTAGTAAATATTCTATTAGCCAAGCTGGTTGCTCAATTTGGAGCAGAAGCCATTGCAGCTCAAAAGATTGGATTGCAAATAGAATCAGTTGTGTATATGGTGACAGGTGGATTAAATGGTGCTGTGGCAAGCTTTATAGGACAAAACTATGGGGCTAAAGCGTCTTGCCGTATGCAGAAGGGCTATCAGACAGCATTAGGAATAGGCAGTATTTATGCAGTGTTAAGTGCCTGTGTCTTTTTACTTTTCCCAGAGCAATTAGCAAGTTTATTTGTAAGGGAGACAGAGACTATTTTAGTGACAGCAAGTTATTTGAGAGTCATTGCTTTTTCTCAAGTGTTTAATGCCATGGAAATGGTGTCTAATGGATTCTTTACAGGTATAGGTAAGCCAAAAGTACCAGCAAGTGTGAGTATGATTTTTACAGCACTTAGAATGCCAATAGCTTGTGTTATGGTCATGACTATGGGGATTCAAGGTATTTGGTGGGCTATTTCTTTATCTACCATTTTAAAAGGGATTACTTTATATGTTTTATATCAGTGCAAAGCAAAGCCGGCTATTATTTTGATAAAATAGAGGTTAAGACTTAATAAATGCAAGATAGATAACACATTAAAGGACATAAAATAAACAGATAAAAATGATAGATAGTAATCAAAGAAAAAAGTGGATAAATGAGGATGAACACTGATTAAAGAGAAATGAGTAAATATATGATAATGCTAAATGACATCAAGTAAGTAAAAAATAAGTTAATAAGCAAATAAATAGGCTTACAATAAATAACAAAACAAAAATAAGACAAAATAAGAGGGGAAACAAAATGAAAACAAGTTTAAATTTAGTGGCTTCAAATGTAGATCAAATAAATAGAGTAAAACCAAGAGTGGCTTTTATCTGTGTGCATAACTCATGTCGTTCTCAAATGGCAGAAGCATTAGGAAAGCATTTGGCAAGTGATGTGTTTGAAAGCTATTCAGCAGGGACAGAGCTGAGACCACAGATTAATCAAGATGCGGTAAGAATTATCAAAGAACTTCATGGAATTGATATGAACGAAACGCAGCGTAGCAAATTATTAGAAGATATCCCACAGGTAGATATTGTAGTGACAATGGGCTGCAATGTGCAATGTCCAAATCTTCCATGCAAGCATAGAGAAGATTGGGGACTTGAAGACCCATCAGGTAAAGAAGATGCAGCTTTTATTGAAACAGCTAAGGCAGTGGAACGTAAAATCCTAGACCTTAAAGCACGTATTGAGCAAGGGATGCTTAGTTAATTTTTAATATGCTTTTAATAATCATAGGACATAATAATGAGCAAAGGAGATAGTAATATGCGTGTACTTGTAGTAGAAGATGAAAAAGATTTAAGAGAAGTCATGATAAAAACGTTGAAACTTGCTCATTATAGTGTGGATGGTTGTGATAATGGTATAGATGCCAAGTATTATATTGAAAGCACTACATATGATGCTGTGCTATTAGATGTGATGATGCCAGAGATGGATGGTTTTTCTGTATTGAGGGAAATTAGAAAAGCAAATAATAAAACACCAGTTATTATTCTTTCTGCCAAGGATCAGCTTGAAGACCGTGTCAATGGACTTGATTTGGGAGCAGATGATTATTTGGTCAAACCTTTTTCATTTGAGGAGCTTTTGGCAAGGTTAAGAGTGGTGATTAGAAGAAAAGCGGATATGGTTACAAATCAATTAACCATTTCAGATTTGGTAATGGATTTGGACAAGCATGAGGTAAGAAGAGATGGTAAACTAATTGAATTATCTAGTAAGGAGTTTGCAATCTTGGAATATATGATGCACAGGCAAGGTATGGTACTTTCTAGAGGGCAGATTGAAGAGCATGTATGGAACTATGATTACGAAGGAGGCTCCAATGTGGTAGATGTGTATATTCGTTACTTAAGAAAAAAGATTGACCAAGATTTTGAGGTTAAATTAATACACACTGTACGAGGAGCGGGCTATGTGCTCAAGGTGGACCAATGAGAAGGTTAAAGTTTTCCATTAAGATGAAGGTAACCTTATGGTTCACCTTTTTTAATGTTGTTATTGTAGGGATTATACTTGTGCTTTTAATTCAAGGTAGCCAAAGTAACTTACAAGGAGAATATGAGAAAAGATTAATCAAAAGTGTAGAAAAAGCGGCTAAAGAAGTAGAGTATGATGATGGGATACTAGAAATTGACATAGATGAATCAGATTATCCAAACAATATGAGTATTTTAGTTTATCGTGGGGATGGTCAATTATTGTATGGTCATTTACCATCAGGATTTCCGAATAAAGATTTACCTTTTAAAGATGATGAGGTACAACAGCTTCAAAAAGGGGATCGGGAATGGTATGTTTATGATGAGGATACTTATAAAAGCAACGATTTATATGAAGATGATGATATGTATAGTAATTACGAGAACTATGAAGATAAAGGAACATATAATGATGCATATGAATATAATGAGGAGTTTTGGATAAGAGGTATTTTATCTACAGATTCTTCAACAATCGCTATTAGTAGTATTGTGAGTACAGCTTTTATTTTGTTACCGGTGCTTGTTTTACTAGCAGCAGTAGGCGGGTATCTTGTCACGAAAAGAGCATTTAGACCTATTGATAACTTAAACCGAGAAATTACATCTATAGATAGTGGCAATGATTTATGTAAGAGAGTGCCTTATAAGGGTGCAAAGGATGAGATTTATACTTTAACCCAAAGCTTTAATGGAATGATTGGAAGATTGGAAGAGGCTTTTTCTAGAGAAAGGCAATTTACATCAGATGCGTCTCATGAACTAAGGACACCTATTGCAGTCATTAAAGCGGCGTGTGAATATGGTTTAATGCACAAGGGCAATCCTTTGGAGATGCAGTCTGCGTTGGAAAGTATTTTAAGGCAGAGTCAAAATATGTCTTCTTTGGTAAATCAACTTTTAACTTTGGCAAGAGCAGATAAAGGAACGATTGAACTAAGCAAAGAGTATTTTAATTTATCTGAAATGGTGGAAATAGTGTTAGAAAGTTTAGAAGAACAAGCAGAAGAAAAGCAGGTTAAACTCTATATGGATATGCCAGAAGAGACAAGCTTTTATGGTGACCAGACATTGATGATGAGATTATTTATTAATTTAGTCTCTAATGGAATTGTTTATAGTGATTCAAATAAGTACAAAAATATGAGAGTTGATGTAGCAGATAGAAGTGATGCAGATTCTATACAAAATGCTAATCATAAAGAAAGTTATGTAAAAGTTTTCTTAGAAGAAAGTGACCATCAGATTATTTGCATAGTCCAAGATAATGGGATTGGTATTGCCAAGGCGCATCAAAATAAAATATGGAATCGCTTTTATCAAGTAGACCCTTCTAGGTCTAAGCTGAAATCGGGAAGTAGTGGATTGGGTCTTGCCATGGTGAAGTGGATTGTAGAGATTCATGGTGGGATGATTACATTAGAAAGTGAAGAGGGAAAAGGAAGTACATTTAGAATTGTACTTCCTAAAGTAAGGTGAGGTGAACTAGCCATAAGCTGATTTTATTTACCCCCTTCAATATTTTTAGTAATATAATCATTGATGGCATCTTCTGAGAGATTTTTACCTTCAATAAGAAGTTGAGTATCAAATCTGTATTCTAACATAATAGATTCCTTTGTATTTGAAGTTTCCTTGAATCTTATAAGAAGGGTAAAACGAAGATGTAATAAGGGATTCAATGGATTATATGTAGATTATTCCTTTAATAAGAAGAAAGTATGTAAATTGGGCTAAGAATAAAAAATCTTTAGAGTTTATAGTAATCAAAAAAGACTGTATGCTATGTGACATACAGTCTTTTTGATTTATAGGCAATCTATTAGAAAAAGAAGTATTTTTGATTTTGTAATAGATTAATCATAGATAGAGTATCTTGAATTTTATCATATAGATTAATTATAGAGAAGGTCTCTGGAATTTTATAACATTGATTTATAGAGTGCTTTGATATCTTCTACAGAAGTATCTCTTGGGTTACCTGGTCTACAAGCATCATCATAAGCAGATTGTGCTAAGAAGTCTAAGTCTTCTTCTTTCACACCAACAGCTGTAAGATTAGATGGGATATTTACATCCATAGAAAGTTGTCTAACAGCATCAATTGCTGCTTTACGATATTCTTCTACAGACATATTTTCTGTACCTTGTACACCCATAGCTTGAGCGATGTATTTGTATTTATCACCAGTTGACTCTGAATTGTATTCCATAACTGTTGGAAGAATGATAGCGTTTGCAACACCATGTGGTGTATCATATACAGCGCCTAATGGGTGAGCCATTGAGTGAACAATACCAAGGCCTACATTTGAGAATCCCATACCAGCAATATATTGTCCAAGTGCCATACCTTCTCTACCTTCTGGTGTATTTTCAACAGCGCCTCTAAGGTTTTTAGAAATAAGTTCGATAGCTTTTAAATGGAACATATCTGTCATTTCCCAAGCAGCTTTTGTGATATAGCCTTCGATAGCATGTGTTAAAGCATCCATACCTGTAGCAGCTGTTAAACCTTTTGGCATAGAAGCCATCATGTCTGGGTCTACAACAGCAACAACTGGGATGTCATGTGGGTCAACACACACAAATTTTCTATTTTTCTCTACATCAGTGATAACGTAGTTGATTGTAACTTCTGCCGCTGTTCCTGCAGTAGTAGGAATAGCGATAATAGGTACGCAAGCATTTTTAGTAGGTGCCACACCTTCAAGATTTCTTACGTCTTCAAACTCTGGATTGTTGATGATGATACCAACAGCTTTAGCAGTGTCCATAGAAGAACCTCCACCAATAGCTATGATATAATCTGCACCTGATGCTTTGAATGCAGCTACCCCTTCTTGAACATTTTCAATTGTAGGGTTCGCTTTAATTTTAGAATAAACTTCATATGGAAGTTGAGCTTGGTCTAATAAATCGGTGATTTTACCTGTTACACCAAATTTAATTAAATCTGGGTCAGAGCAGATAAATGCTTTTGTAAAACCTTTAGAGTTAACGATTTCAGGGATTTCATTAATGCATCCTTTGCCGTGATAAGATGTTTCGTTGAGAATGATTCTTGCCATTATGTATTTCTCCTTTCAAGACTTGCTCAATTTTATTTATGTGCTTATAGTATAAAACTTTAATCAATCAAATTAAATATATTATTATTAAAAATTTAGAAAAAAACATACAAAATATTAAAAGGATTTATAGTTAAATTCCAAAGAGTTGTAAGGTTTCAATAAAAATTGAGAATTTTTATTGAAACGAATAGAAAGATAGACTAATATAGCTGCATTCAATTTAGAAAAAGATATTATAAAGTTTATAAGAGATCAAAGGATAGGCGTTAAAATAAGGTTGTAGAAAAAGAGATAATGAGGAATGAGGTTATAAGATGAATTTTTTTGAGGATTTGACTAGAAGTTTTGAAATGAATTTGATATTGATTAGTATTGTGAGATTAACTTTAGCGACTATTTTAGGTGGAGTGATTGGGTGGGAAAGAGAGCATACCAATAGACCAGCAGGACTAAGAACACATGAAGTAGTATGTATTGGTTCCACACTGTGTATGATTTTATCAGAGTTTATAAGTCATCAATATAGTACCACCATCGATCCAACTAGAATTGGTGCACAGGTCATTAGTGGGATAGGTTTCTTGGGAGCAGGGACTATTATAAAAGAAGGATTTAGTGTAAAAGGGTTAACGACAGCAGCCAGCCTTTGGTGTGTTTCTTGTATTGGGATTGCATTAGGTGCAGGTTTTTATTCAGGAGCGATTATTGCAACATTATTTGTTTACTGTACATTATTGATTATGAAAAAGTTACGCATCAATTATAGTAGTACTAGTGCGATTTGTTTATTGGTGGAACATGTAGATGATGTTTATTATAAGGCCAATGAGATTTTTAAACGTTTCAAATGTAATGTGTATTCTACAGAAATTTGTATTAACGAAGATGGAACAAGTAAGGAAATACGTTTTATTGTGTCTATGCCTAGTACAGAGGATGAATTTCAATATTTAAAAGCTAAGCTAAGGAATATTGAAGGGGTGAAAGGACAACATATCGAGTAATATTTTCAGTGTACATATCAAGAAAGGCTTTATGAAGCTAAGAAAGTGCTTCATGAAGCCTTTTTTCATCTAAGATTTTAAAGCTATTTTGATAATATTCAATGATACCTTCTTCTTGCATACGACCAAGTTCCCTACACATAGAGCTGCGAGAAACATTGAGATAGTCAGCCAGTTGATTACGATTGAGTGAAATGGTAAAAGAAGTTGTCTTTTGCTTGCGTGCTTCTAATAAGAGATAAGTAGCTAACTTTTCACGCATTCCTTTTAAAAGCAATAACTCCATCTTGGTATTAAGATGATAGTTTTTTTCACCAAGTAAAATCATCATATTGTGGATTAAGCGATAATGAAAAGTACAACTTTGTTCACAACCTCCCACAATACGTTCATAGGGGATGAGTAGTAAGGTGACAGGCGTCAAAGCAGTGGCAATTACAGGGGAAAGTCGCTGTTCTGTACAAACAACCCCTTCACCAAAAAGATTGCTAGCAGAAAGCAGTGAAATAATATTTTTATGACCTGTGAAATTTTCCTTAGCAATTTCAACGGTACCTTCCAGAATGATATAGATATATCCAACGGTTTCGCCTTGGGTGAGAATGATACTTTCTGGTTCATAGGTTTTGGTGAGTACATTAAGACAAGGTAAAAGACTTATAAGCTCTGCCTTAGAAATATTTCTAAAAAGTGCAGATTGCATTAAGGTTTGATAGTGATTAGAGGGTAGCATAAGGAATCCTTTCTAATTCGTGTATATGATTTAGATAAAATATATGGTTTAATATGGCACATTCGTCTGACATAAAGTTTAGGTGAATACTGTACGTTGTAGCATGCAAGACGGTATGAATGTGACATATCATACTAATCTGATTATAAATGCAAGATTATGCGGTTAGATTATGTGTTTTATCTTAGAAAATGTATGGACATAAGTCAAGGTTTTATTTGTAGCTATGGCTACAAACAAATTCTATAAACCTTTGTATAATAAGTCCTGTAAAAAAGAGTTATTCCAAAAATGTACAAACAAAGGGTATGAATGAAATAGAAGGCATTTCAATGAAGTGCAAGATATTTCAATAAAGTGCAAGATATTTCAATAAAATGTGTTTGTTACTATAGATTTTATAATGAAGCAGCTAAGGAGAAAAGAAATGTCAAATTATATAGATTTTGAAATGTACTGCATGCAATGTCAAGAAACAGCAGGTAATAAAGGATGTACAAAGGTGGGGGTATGTGGTAAAAGTGCAGACCTTGCCAATATGCAAGATTTATTAATTTATGTGACAAAAGGATTATCAGAAGTCACAACAAGATTACGTCATGAAGGGAAAGTGGTTTCAAAAGAAGTCAACCACTGGATTACACTAAACTTATTTACAACGATTACAAATGCAAATTTTGATGATGATATTTTTTATGCACGTGTTCAAGAAACTTTAGCCATGAGAAATGCGTTAATGAATGAGCTTTCAAACAAAGAAGGTTTATCAAGCGTAGCAACATGGGATATTGAGCAAGTAGAGCAAAAAGAAGTAGGGAATGCAGAAAACATTCATGCGCTACTTAATGCAAAAGCAGAGTCTAAAGAAGTAGGTGTTCTTTCAACAGAAGATGAAGATATCCGTTCATTAAGAGAACTGATTACTTATGGATTAAAAGGTTTATCAGCTTATCTCAAACATGCTAATGCATTAGGTCACGAGAATGAAGCAATTGACGCTTTTATGCAAGAAACATTAGCAAAATTAGTAGATGATAGTTTAACAGTAGAAGATTTAGTAACATTAACTTTAGAAACAGGTAAAGTTGGAGTAGATGGTATGGCATTATTAGATACAGCTAATACCTCTACTTATGGTCACCCAGAAATTACTAAAGTAAACATTGGTGTAGGAACAAATCCAGGTATTTTAGTATCAGGACATGACTTAGCAGACCTTGAACAATTATTAATCCAAACAGAGGGCACAGGGGTAGATGTCTATACACATTCAGAAATGTTACCAGCTCACTACTATCCACAGCTTAAAAAATACAAACATTTAGTAGGAAATTATGGAAATGCGTGGTGGAAACAAAAAGAAGAGTTCGAAAGCTTTAATGGACCAATCTTAATGACCACAAACTGTATTGTTCCACCAAGAGATTCTTATAAAGATAGAATGTTTACAACAGGTGCAGCAGGCTATGTAGGCTGCAAACATATTGAAGGGGAAGCAGGTAGCCAGAAAGATTTCTCTAGCATCATTGAAATGGCTAAGACATGCAAAGCGCCAACAGAGATTGAAACAGGAGAAATCATCGGTGGATTTGCGCATGAACAAGTTTTTGCCTTAGCTGATACAGTAGTAGAAGCTGTAAAATCAGGTGCAATCAAAAAATTCGTCGTTATGGCAGGATGTGATGGTAGGGCGAAAAAACGTGATTATTACACAGAATTTGCAAAAGCCCTTCCAAAAGATACAGTGATTTTAACAGCAGGTTGTGCAAAATATAAATACAACAAATTAGATTTAGGGGATATCGGTGGTATTCCAAGAGTATTAGATGCAGGTCAATGTAATGATTCTTATTCATTAGCACTGATTGCACTTAAATTAAAAGAAGTCTTTGGACTTGCTGATATCAATGAATTACCAATCATCTACAACATTGCTTGGTATGAACAAAAAGCTGTTATCGTATTATTATCATTATTATATCTTGGTGTAAAAGAAATCCACTTCGGACCAACACTTCCAGCTTTCCTTTCACCAAATGTGGCAAAAGTGTTAGTAGAAAGCTTTGGTATTGGTGGTATTACAACAGTAGAAGAAGATATGGCAATGTTCTTAGGTTTTTAATTTGAATTGATGGGTAGAAGATAAAGTAGCAATAAGCAAGATGTAAGTAAATTAAGTAAAGAGACAAGGGAGTAGAGTGATGAGTGCATTTTTAGGACCAATTCATTATTGGTTATATGGAAAAATTAAATTGCAAGAGGACTTAGTAGATCAGGTGGTATCTTTAGCAAAAGAAGAAGGCCTAGCAGATATGGGAGCTACACTTATAAGTAAGTATGGTCAATTCGATAGAAGTCCACTTGAAACCATTATTGATGGAAGTAATATTCATGGCTGGCTTCAAGATAAAGTTTCTAAGGCAGAATATAAATTAGCTGAAGGTGTTACGATATTACTAAATCAAGATGCTAGTTTACTTGATCAATTAGAAATGATTTTCTATGCAGCAGGTGAAGAAAGAGCAAGCGGGTTATTACAAGAGGAAGGTTTAACACTGTCACGCATTTATAAAGCCATTTCAGATAGTTTATTAGATGGAATGCCATGTGATAGAGCAGTAGCTATTGTGAGAGAAGAAGAGGATGAAATTGTTTGGAAAATGATGCAATGTGTTCATGAGCGCTACTGGAATGAAGTAAATGGAGACATCAGCCATTACTATAAACTGAGAGAAGCTTATTTAAATGGTTTTGCGAAAGCATTAGGTTTAAAATTTGAAGTAGTAGATACAAGAATGTATTCAATCAAAAAGTAAAAGACTAAAAACAGATAAAAGATAGATTACAAATAAATCACAACAAGCGTTAGGGGAAAATAAGGAGAATAGGACAATGAACGGTATTGAAGTAATGGTTCAGGAGCATGAACTGATTTCTAGAATGTTAAAGGTAATGCGCAGTGCATGTTCTGGCATACTCAAAGGTGAAAAGGTATGTGTAGCAGATTTTTATGAAATGGCAGATTTTGTGAAATACTATGCGGACGGTCATCACCACAATAAAGAAGAAAAATTTCTATTTAAAGCTATGGAAGAGCATTTAGGTGAGCTTGGACAAAAGCTGATTCGTATGGGAATGTTAGTAGAGCATGATTTAGGACGTCTTTATATGAGTGGTTTAAGAGAAGCCTTAGAAAGGTTTGAGGCTGGGGATGAAGAAAGTAAGTTGGATATTATTGCAAATATGATTTCATATACCCATTTATTAGAGAGACATATCCAAAAGGAAAATCAAGTTGTTTTTACCTTTGGAGAAAAGCAATTAGCCAAAGAAGTTTTAGAAGAAGTTCATGAAAAAATTAAGCATTATGAAGAAGAGGCAAGTGCAGAAGGGATTCAACAAAAATATGAAACCATGGTAGTAGCCTATGAAAACAAATACCTTAAGTAGTGGCTAAAGTAATAGGTCAAGGCTGCTAATAAAATGTAAAGAAACGGAAAATGAATTGAAACGCCTATATGGAATTGCTATAATGATAACAATTTATAACAGATTCCATAGGGGAGTAGTCGGCACAGCATGTGTGGTTAAATCAACATCATGAATTTAATGTCCATTAAATTCTGGTTTAATCTTAAATGGCGAGACTTATACACTGGAAAAGTGTATAGGTCTCGCCATTTTTTATTTAAAGGAGTTTGAAAAATATGGATGGATTAGTTGGAAAGTGATGTATTGATTATAGCGATAGCAAATATAAGCATGGAATGCACCCAATGAGAATGTGTTATAAATAAAAATTGTTCATTATATAAAAAGATTCAGGCATAAGTATATCTATATAGGAGGTTGTGTATGTAGGCTAGATGAGTATGTATGTAAGGTGATGGTATAGATATAGGGGATGTATTTGTATATAGAATAATATTGATAGAAAAGAGTAGATTCTCATATAGATTATGATAGATAGAAATTTATATACAATAATTTACATACAATAACAGGTGCATGAATATTTATAAATGAACAGAAGTGCATAAAATTGGACATGATGAACTAGGCAGAAGAGTCAAAAATAAAAAGAACATAGAAAAAAGGAGAGTTAGATGAATGAAATACTTTAATGAGCCTAAAGAAAAAGTATTACAAGAACTTCAAGTAGACTTAGATAAAGGGCTTTCATCAACAGAGGTGAAAGCTAGACAGGAGAAATATGGCAAGAATGAGTTTACACCAGGACAGGAGGAAACACTTTGGGATAGCATTAAGGATGGGCTGAGTGAGCCGATGATTATTATCTTACTTATTGCTGCGCTTGTAAGTGCCGTAGTGGGTGAAGTTGCAGATGCCGTGGGTATTGTTGTGGCGGTTGCACTTGGTGTGGGGATTGGTATTGTCACAGAGGGTAAATCTAAAAAGGCAGCTAAAGCACTTTCTAAGATGACAGAAGATATTGAGGTTAAAGTAGTAAGAGATGGTAAAATTACAACCGCTTTGAAGTCGGATATCGTACCAGGTGATGTGGTGCATATTACAACAGGAGATATGATTCCAGCAGATGGACGTGTTTTGGAGGATGTTAACCTTAAAGTTAGAGAAGATATGCTAACAGGTGAAGCAGATGATGTAACGAAGAAAGCAGATGTTGTGATTGAGCTTGAGAGCATCAAAAATAACAAAGGTGAAACCATTATTCAAGACCCAGTACCAGCTAAACAAAAGAATATGGTATTTGGTGGAACTTTCGTTGCTCAAGGGACAGGTAGTTTTTTAGTAACTTCTATTGGTGACAACACAGAGATGGGACTTATTGCTCAAAATCTCAACGAAGCTGAAGAGGATACACCACTTCAAATTAAACTGGGTAATCTGGGCAAGATGATTTCAAAGGCATCTAGTGCTATTGCAGGTTTGTTATTTATTTTTATGACTGTCAAAATGGTGATGCGTGGCCAGGTACATACAGATACAAGTAGTTTTTCAGCCTTTATGAACTCTATTGATGGGATTAAAACAGCATTTGTTGTATGTATTGCATTAATTGTAGCGGCTGTACCAGAAGGCTTGCCTACAATGATTAATATGACACTTGCTATTACTATGCAAAAAATGGCTAAAATTAATGCTTTGGTTACTAAAAAAGAAGCATGTGAAACAATCGGTTCTATTTCTGTAATCTGCTCAGATAAAACAGGTACTTTAACACAAAACCGTATGACTGTTGAAACAGTTTATGTAGATGGAGAGTATGTATCAGCGCCTCCAAAAGATAGTACAAGTTTGTTTGATCTAAACTGTTTGTTAAATGGTACAGCAGATATTGAAAAAGAAGGTAGTGAATACAAATACTTAGGTAGTGCAACAGAATGTGCTTTACTCCTTTATTATAAAGACAGAGATTATAAGGCAGAAAGAAAAGCGGCTCATATTTATACACAAGTGCCATTTGATTCAAAGCTTAAACGTATGACAACCATCATCAAGCACAATGACAAAATAGCTGTTATGATGAAGGGCGCACCTGAGGTTTTACTTGAATCTTGTCAATATGTTACAGAAGGCAATGAAAAGCTTTTATTAACCGATGAGAAAAAAGCAGAAGTACTTGCTGAAATTCAAAAATTACAAGTAAAAGCCATGCGTGCATTAGGTTTTGCTTTCAAATATCTAACAGATGAAGAGGCAGAAAAAGCCATAGATGCAGAAGGTACAATCGTTGATGCTAAGCTTTTAGAAGAAGGCTTAATCTTTAATGCCTTTGTAGGTATTCGTGACCCACTTAGAGAAGATGTTAAAGAGGCAGTGATGACAGCTAAAAAAGCTGGGGTTACCACTAAGATGCTAACAGGTGATAACATCAATACAGCTACAGCCATTGGTCATGAGCTTGGACTTTTAGAGGATGGTACCAGAGCAGTAGAATCTTCGTATATTGATGCTTTATCAGATGAAGAATTAAGAGAAGAAATTACAAGTATCAATATCGTGGCACGTTCCAAGCCAGAAACTAAAATGCGTATTGTAAACGCACTTCAAGCCAATGGTGAAGTAGTAGGAGTAACTGGAGATGGTATTAATGATGCACCTGCCCTTCACAAAGCAGACGTTGGTATTGCCATGGGAATTACAGGAACAGAAGTTAGTAAAAGTGCAGCTGATATTATACTAACAGATGACTCGTTTAGTACAATTGTAAAAGGTATCCAATGGGGACGTGGTATTTATGAAAACTTCCAGCGTTTCATTCAGTTCCAATTAACTGTGAATGTTGTGGCATTCTTTATTGCAGTCATGTCTCAGTTATTGGATCAAGAGATGCCGTTTACAACCATTCAGCTTTTATGGGTAAATATCATCATGGATGGTCCTCCTGCTCTTGCATTAGGACTTGAACCTATTAGAAAAAGTGTATTAAAACGTAAGCCAGTCAATAGAAAAGCTTCTATTATTACTAAAAATATGCTTGTAACCATTCTTTGTAATGCAGTGGTGATTTCAGGTATTATTTTGGGACAAATGATGCTCAATCCATTAGGTGCAGCGCCAGAAGAAATGAGAACGGTTTTATTTGGACTCTTTGCTTTCCTTGCACTCTTTAATGCATTTAACTGTCGTGAAATGGGAGCAGGAAGTATTATTCCGAACTTCCTTGCCAATAAGATGGCGTTTCAAATTATTGGAGGGACAGCAGCTGTGCAGCTTGTATTTACACAAGTATTCAACCAATTCTTTAACACTGTACCACTTAGTGTAGATATGTGGTGTAAGGTTATTGGGGCAGCAGCATGTATTATCATCATCAATGAAGTAAGTAAGTTTGTCGTTCGCCTTGTAACAGGGAGAAAACAAGCAGAAGAGGGCATTAGTGCAAACGCATAATAAAGAAATTTTTAATAACAAAATAAGGATATAGCGTAGGCTCTGGAGAGATGAAAAATTCATTTTTCCAGAGCCTTTTTGGTTAATAAATAATTCCTATAGATTGTGTACTATAAAAAATTCGCTTTTATAAATATATAGAAGCCTCCTACAGGTGTTGTTGGAATTGCGTATTAATATAGAATTATTATAAGTTGAAAAATAAAACTATAAAAAAACACACAAAACTCTTTACAAAAGGATAAAAAATGAAGATAATATTAGTAGTATAAAAAAGAACTACTACATAAAAGGCGTGTGAGTAGGTAAACAATGTACATTGTGAAATACTATATTTTAAGTATCAATCGACATTGTTACAGGATATGTATTGTTGGAGTATAGAAAATTGAGGAGGCTATCCAGATGGGTCAAAAAATTAGAGTAGGAATTGTAGGATATGGAAATGTTGGTAGAGGAGTAGAAGTTGCGCTTAGACAAAATCCAGATATGGAATTAGTTGCAGTTTTCACAAGACGTGCACCAGAAATGTTGACTATTCAAACACCAAGTGCAAAGGTTGTTAGCGTAGATGATATCAAAGATTATACAGATAAAGTAGATGTTGTTATTCTTTGTGGTGGTTCAGCAACTGATTTACCAGTTCAAGGTCCGGAAATGGCTAAGTTATTTAATACAATTGATAGTTTTGATACACATGCTAGAATCCCAGAATATTATGCAGCTATAGAAGAAGCAGCTAAAGCATCTGGTAAAACAAGTGTTATTTCAGTAGGTTGGGATCCAGGTTTATTCTCAATGATTCGCATGCTTTCAGGGGCTATTTTACCAATGGGTGAAGACTACACATTCTGGGGAAAAGGTGTAAGTCAAGGTCACTCAGATGCTATTAGACGCGTACAAGGCGTAAAAAATGGTATCCAATACACAATTCCAGTAGATGAAGCCATTAATCAAGTAAGAAGTGGTTCAAACCCAACATTATCTACAAGAGAAAAACATACAAGAGAATGTTTTGTAGTGGCAGAGGAAGGTGCAGATAAGGCACAAATCGAAAAAGAAATTAAAGAAATGCCAAACTACTTCTCTGATTACAACACAACTGTTCACTTTATTACAGAAGAAGAATTTAAAGCAAATCATGGAAAAATGCCACATGGTGGATTTGTATTTAGAACAGGTGTGACAGGTGTAAATGAAGAACACAAACAAATTATTGAGTTTTCATTAAAACTAGACAGCAATCCAGGATTCACAGGTCAAGTATTAGTTGCATATGCTCGCGCAGTTGTACGTATGAATAAAGAAGGAAACACTGGTGCAAAAACAGTATTTGATGTACCACTTTCATATTTATCAGCTAAATCTCACGCAGAGCTTATTAAAGAGTTATTATAAGTTTAGTATGCTAGGTTCGATAAGTAGATTAAAGTGAACTAAGTTGAATTGAACTTAAGACAAGTAAATGAATTTATTATAGATATAAAGGCGAGTATAAACTTTTGGATAAGGAGATACTCGCTTTTTTTGTGAACATAAATAGTATTATTTACAATAATTATTGTGTATTGCTAAGAAAGTATGCTAAGGTGTGCTAAGTAAAATCGTTTTAGAGGGAGAACAAGATGGAGGAAGCAAATTATATTAGAGAGAATGAGTTATTAGTTAATCAAATGATTCAGAAGCTATATAAAAAAATTATATGGATACCATTTATTTTACTTGGCTTATATTATGTTGGGATATTTCAAATTAGTGGATTATGTGCATATATATTAACGGCAATTAATTTAGTAAGTATATTGGTTATTATTAATGCCCATAAATTTGTTAAAAATGAAGAACATATTAAATGGATTATATTAATTGGGACAACAGGTTGTACTGGGGCAGTTTATGGAACAGCTTATGCAAATGGGATGCTATTGCTGATGTTACCAATCCTTGTTGCTACATTATATTTCAATAAAAGATTAATCAAGATTAGTTTCGCATTTACCTTTGGTGGCATTATAGTGGGAGAAGTTGTAGCAAGTATCTTTAAGCTAAACTATGAAGCAGATTTTGGATGGATACCAATACATTTAATTTTCTTTTTGGTCCAACTGGCAATGTTAATTTTAGTATTATTAACTTTAGCAGAGCGAACAAGTGTGATGTTAAGAGAGTCTAATGCTTTAAATAAAGAGATTAATGGCTATTTAGAAAAGAGTAAGTCAGATGAAAGAGTGGTAAGACAAGCAATTGAAACAGTAGAGGAACGTATAAAAGAAACATCAATAGCAGCTACTGAAGTTGAGCATTCTATAGAAGAAATTGCACTAAGTTCTAGAAATATTGTAGTATCAGCTCAGGATACAAGAAGTGTTATTCATAAGGTAAGTGATATTGTTCATGAAGTGGTAGAACAAGCCCAAATTACACAAGATACCAATTCAGAATTAACTAATGTAACAAACCAGAATAAAGTACATATGGGACGTTTCTTAAAATCTATGGATATGATTAAAGAAAAGAATGATTATAGTAAAGATTGTATGAATGAGCTACAGTCTAAAATAAAGGTTATTGGTCAAGTTTTAGAGCATATCACAAGTATTGCAGATCAAACAGAACTGCTTGCTCTCAATGCGAATATTGAAGCAGCTAGAAGTGGAGAGATGGGAAAAGGATTTAGCGTGATTGCAGATGAGGTTAAGAAGCTTGCAGCTGAATCTACTTCATATGGTGAAAAGATAAAGGAATTAACAGCAATGGTTACAGCAGATGTTACCAAAGTATCTGAAGCAATTAAAGAAAGTGATGAAGCATATTATTCATGTCATCAAAGCTTTTATTAATCAAATTCAGCATATTGAAGATAATATAGAAAGACTTTTAGAAAAGAACGAACATAATGATGGTGAAATATCAGAAATTACCAAGGCTATCAATAGAATGGTACATCAATCGAATGCTATTTATCAGGTAGTGGAACAGATTGGTCAGCAAATGAGTAAGGAATAACAAGAAGTGATTCAAAATAATAAGATGCTCCTTTTAGGAGAGATAGTTAAAATAATAAAGCTATCTCTCGTGAGAGGAGCATTTTTGATATAGCAATATCAATTTATAGGCATAAGGAATTACTGTGGAAAATGACAGATAATTCTCTATAAATTCGATAAAAAATATGTGTAAAATGGAAAAAATAGTTTAAAGTATTGAATTAATTATATAAGATGTGATATTCTGATAATAGTTATATAAAAATTAACAATTTTTATAACGTGTTTTGAGGTAGGGCTAATTTATTTTTGTAGAGATACTTGGGGTCTTTGAACGAGATTGGGGCTTGTTCAAAGTTAAAATAAATTAGTAGAGTTAATTTGGGAAATAGTATTATGGGACCAGGTAAGTAAGAGTTTTAGAAACGTGATTCAATATATTCTATAGACAGTTATAGAATATAGCCAAATGTGATTAAAACTCAGTTTTACAGGAGATACTTAAGTAAATAACAAATGACGAGGTGAGATAATGGTTATCGTACAATGGGATTTACGAAAAGTATCTATGGAGTGGCTAGAGTCCAGAGGCTGGGAATATATTAGACATGTAAGTGAAAACTGGGTTGAGATGCGTTTGGGAGCAAAGCAATAGTCGTAGAGCTATTGCTTTTTTCTTTGCATGTAGTGTACATAGTCTTAATATATATAGTAATAAAACAGAGTGGGGGGAATGCAATGTTGATAATAGGAATCATCCTACTGATTCTTGCATTTATAGGGACAGCGTATATACTAAGGATTTTATTTTTTGCAAGAAAGATTCAAAAGCAAGAGTGTTATCATGCAGAGAAAGCACTAGAAGAGTGGGACTTTTGGAAAGTTGAAGGAATGAATTTAAATTTTGTAGAGCAAGTAACTAAAGAACTTACAAAGCAAGGCTTTAGGTGGGTAGATGATTATAAGGTAAAAGAGCAGGATAGTGCTTTTTTAAAATTATTAAAGCATCAGAATGCAAATGTGGAATCTTATATACGATATTTTATTAATGATATAGAAAGTACAGTAGCATCTATTGCTTTTTATAAGGTTTATAAACATAAGGAATTTAGCAAGGGAATTGATAAAATATCTTGTATGCACTATTTTTTATTAGAGACTGCTTTAAATGATGAAAAGCATATTCAATCAGGATTAATTTATGAGCCTAGTGTGGGGGCAGACATTTTAGAAGAATTAATTGAAATTCCACATACGGAGATTAAATTTTATGAAGAAGTAGAAGAAGCAAGACCAATGATTGAAGAACATTTACAATGGGTTAAAGAAAGTAAAGAAACAATAGGAGTTGATCCTATTGTTGCGTTGCAGCCATTAGACCAAGTGATAAAACAATGGTGGAATCGTACATATGAAAAGAGAGATGCAGTGTACTATTATAGTGAAGTAGAAGGGTGTTATAAGTTAAAATTAAGGTATTGTATAATGGTAGTGATGTGTTATCCTTTCTTTAAGATAAGTAAGTATATTACACAATAGTCTAATGAATGTAAAAGGAATGTCTACGGCATAGAGACATTCCTTTTTATCTATGCAAATAGTCAGTAAGGATTTTAGTAGTTTACAGATATGGAATAATATTTTTGAGACAAAATTAAATATTTGCTTATTTATTGTTTATTTTTGTTGTTTTTTTATGAATAAATAATATAAAATAATGATTAAATCTTTATTAAATATTTATATTTATCAAAATATACAAGAATAAAAAGGAGGATTATATGAAAAAGACAAAAAGTTTAGGGGCAAAAATAGCTTGTATATTCATTGGAGTAGTTTTGTTTATTATGATTATAAGTGGTATCATCAATAGTCATAAAATAAAAGATATTCTAAACGATAATGCTAAAATGATAAGCAAACAAATGTTGGATGAAACTAAAAAGGGGTTTCAAAGGTATTTAAAGACACTAAGTCTTCCTGTAGATTTAATGACTAGAAATAATGAATTCAAAAAGGTGGAAACAGAAAGTCTCGAAGAAAATGCCAAAGAACTATCAAGAATTTTATCAGGTGCAGTAAAAGTAACAGATGGTTCGGTAAGAATGAGCTATGCACTAGCAAGACATGAAAATCTTGATACATGGACAGAGTTAAAAGAAGATGGTAATCATAGAACATTATATGAATATACAAGTGGTACTGATTATTCAAATGAAGACTGGTTTAAAAATTGTATAGATAAAGAAGCGATACATACGATTTATAGTTATTATACAGGTTTCTATATGGATGAAGAAACAGGGAAAGAAATTCTCTCTATTTCACAGCCAATTAATAAAGAAGAATTAATTGGTGTTGTGCGATTAGATATAGAAGCAGATAAAGTCAGAAATTACATTAATAGTATTAATATCATGAATACGGGCTTTGTCATATTACTTGATCAAAATGGAAAACTTCTAGTGAGTGATGTAGAAAATCAGATTACTGAAGAGTTACTTCAAGATACAAAAATTGTTGAATTTGCTAAAGGTGATATGGAGGATACAAACCATCAATTCATGATAGATGGGATAGGATATCACGTAGAACTTACAAAAGAAGAAATTACAGGTTGGACTATTGCAAGTTTCATGGGTGAAGAAGAAACAAAAGCGAGTCTTTCTGAGATTAGAATGACAATTTGGCTCTTTACAGTCTTGGGGATTATCATTGCCATTGGTGTTGCTATTTTAAGTGTAAAACATTTAGTGGCAGAAATTAATAAAGTAAAATTAGCGACTTTAAAAGTAGCAGAAGGTGATTTTACAGAGTCATTAGAGGTAAAAGGTAATGATGAACTAGCGGTACTTCAAGGTGCAGTCAATACGATGATTGGTGATGTATCAGGCTTATTAAAGAATATTAAAAGTAAAGCAGATCAGATGATAGAAGTATCTAAAAAAATAGATCATGAAAGTGAAATGACAAGAGAAACTGTAAGCCAAGTATCTGAATCTATTAATTCAGTAGCAGCTGGTGCAGGGGATCAGGCTGAAAGTACGCAAGAAGCAAATGGACAAGTAGATCAATTAAGCCATAGTCTTGAAATAGTTCAACAAGAAGTAGAAAGTATTACAAGTCTCTCAGAAAATGCTACGAAATTAAGCAAAGAAGGTATTGAAAGTGTTACGGAACTCTTAGAGACTGCTAAAAAAGCAGAAGAGACATCTAAGGCAAGTATTTCAACAGTGGATGTGATGCTTGAAAGTATTGATAAAATATCAAGTATTAGTGATATTATTGTAGGGATTACAGAGCAAACAAACTTACTCGCATTAAATGCAAGTATTGAGGCTGCAAGAGCAGGTGAAGCTGGTAAAGGATTTGCCGTTGTAGCAGATGAGATTCGTAAGCTTGCAGATCAGTCAAGACAATCGACAGATCAAATTAAAAATATTGTTGAAGAGGTTTCATCGCATTCAAATCAAGTAAAAGGTGCCATGAATGAAAATCAAGTGCTTCAAGAAGCACAACAAGAAGCTGTAGAAGCAACTAAGGAACATTTCTTATTATTAGAAGAGAGTATCCGAAAATTAAGTAGCGGCATGGAAGCGATTCATAATGCAAACAATCAGATGAATGATAACAAAAAACTGGTTGTAGAGCACATGGAAAAAGTTGCATCCGTATCAGAAGAAAGCGCAGCAGCAGCAGAGGAAGTCAATGCTTCTGTAGAACAAGTAGAAAGTAATATGGATGAAATTTTAATACGTACAAGAGAGCTAAATGATATTGCAATAGAACTACAAGCATCTATTGAACGATTTAAATTAAATTAAACATAAAAGGGGCTGTCATATAATGTATAATGATTAGTCTGAATAAATAAATGAGCTATAAAACTAAACATTCATTAGTTTTATAGCTCATTTTAGTTTGATGTCGTTTGTATAAGTGGTTGAATGAAAAAATGGAATATCATGAGCGTATCATTTTGTTACACTTTTTATTATAATCAATGTAGTAGATATAGAATTTATAAATAAGAAGAGACGTTCTTTATAAATTTGATACGTGTGAAATTTTTGAGATGAAGCAAATTAAATAGATAAACCATGTTTAAAAAGGAGAATGGGCATGCTTACGATGACAGATATTCGTAATAAAACGAATGTAACGACTTATAATAAGGGGCGAGACATTTATAATGCAGATAAGATTTTAGAATTTTATGTAACAAATGAAGCAGAGCTAGACATCATTGAAGCTACTGTTAAAGGAAGTGGTAAATCAAAATATGATGTCACTATAGATTATGATGTGATGCATGATGAAATTGGAGAAGTTAATTGTGAGTGCCCTGCTTTTTATAGTTATTCAGGACTCTGTAAGCATTGTGTGGCAGTTTTAATAGAATACAAAGCTTATCAAGAGAACTATGAAGAGGAAATATTATCCTATACAGATTGGGATAATGACCATCAAATGTTGGCACAACTTATGGGGCAGATAAACCCATTTAACAAAGCAACTAGTTCTCTACAAAAAGAAATACGATCTACAACGCCTATTTTTAAAGAATTACTTACAAAAAAAGTAGAAAAAAGAACATTGCCGATTGTTGAACAAGATACTCAGGGACAAATAAGAGTAGACCCCTTTTTAACAATTACGTCAGATTTAAAAATAAGCTTAAATTTTAAATTAGGCGTTAATCAGATGTATGTGCTTAAGGATACAATAGATTTTTATCATAAAATGAAAGAACAAAGCTACCATTTATATGGTCAAAAATTAAAGTTTACCCATCATATGAATGCATTTAGAGAAGAAGATAGACCATTGGTTCAATTTATTTGTCAATGTGTAGAGCATTCATTAAGAGAGAAGCCACCAACAAGCTACTATTATTTTGGTAGGCCGAATCCTAAAAATTTACAACTTAATCCTGAACAGTTAGAGACATTTATTCAGTTAATGCAGGGACGCTCTTTTCGAGCGGATATAGATGATGAAAAGGAGAAAATATGGCACTTAACGGATGAGAAGTTGCCACGTGAACTTACCATTGAGGGAAGTGGAGAGGGGATTTTAGTTAAATTGAAATACTTCTTTGGCATGCGTTGTAAGACACAAAATGTATATTTTCATGAAGGCAAAGTATATCAAAGTAGTTTAAAAGAAACAGAGTCAATCCAAGACTTCTTAAGTTGTATGGCCAATATTCCTAATCGATGTGCCTATATTGAAAAGCAAGATGTGCCTATATTTTGTAGAGAATTATTACCAAGTTTAGAAGCATTTTATGTATGCCATAAACAGGATTTTAATCCCCTAGATTATGATGTGATACCAGCTACCTTTGAGATTTATTTAGATGTACCTCAGACGGATTGGATTACATGTAGAGCAGAGGTTCTTTATGATGATAAACGTTATAGTGTATTTGACAGTTCAAAGGAGATGTTACTAAGAGATTTAGTAAGTGAAAAAGTAGTAGAAAGATTGGTTATGACATATGCCACAAGTTATGATGAGAAGGAAAAACAAGTAGTTGTTTCGGATGAGGATAAGATTTATGATTTATTAACTCAAGGCATTGAGAAAATGAGTGAGCTTGCACAAGTTTATATATCAGACAAGCTAAAACGTTTAAAAGTGAAACCAAGTCCTAAGGTTGCAGTAGGCATTTCGCTTAATGGAGATTTAATGCAGCTCTCTATGTTGTCAGAAGATTTATCGAATCAAGAACTAGTAGATTTATTAAGTCAGTATAAGCAAAAGAAACATTTCTATCGACTAAAAAATGGTGACTTTATTAATGTAGCAGGAGAAGAGATGGAAGTTTTATTAGAGCTTAAGCAAAGTCTTCAACTTTCGGATGAACAATTACAGAGTGGTCAAGTACAAGTGCCTAAGTATAGAGCCCTTTACCTGGATAGTCAGCTTAAATCTCATCAATCCCTTAAAACGACTAAGAATAAAGCTTTTAAAGAATTAATACGTCATATGAAAACCGTAGAAGATAATGATTTTGAAGTACCAGTAAGCTTAGAAGAGACTTTAAGAGAATATCAAAAAAGAGGATTCTTATGGATTAAAACCTTAAAACACAATGGATTTGGTGGCATATTAGCAGATGACATGGGGCTTGGGAAAACTTTGCAAGTGATTACTTTCTTATTATCTGAATATCAAGAAGCTAAAGCACAAAATGAGTTAAGAACATTAATTGTCTGCCCAGCTTCTTTAGTTTTTAACTGGAAAGCGGAAATCGAAAAATTTGCACCTGAGTTAACAGTGAGATTAATGATTGGTGGTACAGAAGAAAGAAAAACCATGCTTCAAGCATTAAATGGACAAGAGATCTTAGTGACCTCTTATGATTTATTAAAAAGAGATATTGAATACTATAAGGATTTACACTTTGCTTATCAAATTATTGATGAAGGACAATATATTAAAAATCATAATACACAAGCAGCTAAGGCAGTTAAGGCCATTAAAGCAGATTTTAAACTCGCTTTAACAGGTACACCGATTGAAAATCGATTAAGTGAGTTATGGAGTTTATTTGATTATTTAATGCCAGGCTTTTTATATTCTTATACAAGATTTAAAGAAGAGCTTGAGCAGCCTATTATTCAAGGAAAAGATGAAGTTGCTATTAAACGCTTACAAAAGATGATTCAACCCTTTACGCTAAGACGTCTGAAAAAAGAAGTACTCACCGATTTACCAAATAAACTTGAGGAAAATCAATATGTCATCTTATCTGGTGAGCAACAAAAACTATATGATGCGAATGTAGAAAAGCTGAGATTGATGCTAGATGGTCAAACAGATGAAGACTTCAAGCAATCTAAGATTCAGATTTTATCTGAGCTCACAAAGCTTAGACAAATCTGCTGTGACCCAGGTTTATTGTATGAAGATTATAAGGGAGATTCAGCTAAACTAGATGTATGTATGGAACTGATTCAAAATGCGATGAATGGTGGACATAAGATTTTGATTTTCTCTCAGTTTACGAGTATGTTAGATACTCTTAAGCAGCGATTAGAGCGTGAAAAAATTAATTACTATCTCCTTACAGGTTCAACCTCTAAAGAGAAACGTATGCAGATGGTGGATGCTTTTAACCAAGATGAGACACCTGTATTTTGTATTTCACTTAAAGCAGGGGGAACAGGACTTAATTTAACGTCAGCAGATATTGTAATTCATTATGATCCATGGTGGAATATAGCTGTAGAAAATCAAGCCACAGATAGAGCACACCGTATTGGTCAACAAAATGTGGTGAGTGTTTATAAGTTAATTGCTAAAGGAACGATTGAGGAGAATATTGTTAAAATCCAAACCCTTAAAAAAGAATTAGCAGACCAAGTGCTATCAGGTGAAGGGATGAGTACAGGAAGCTTCACAAGAGAAGAAATACTAGAGTTATTACAGTCTTAGAGTTATAGAGAATGAAGAAAAAATACTATTACATGAGTGATCGTTAGCTTATGTAATAGTATTTTTTGAGACAAAATTAGCCACTTTAAAATGGTACCAATAGTAGAAAGGGCATTAGGTGTTTAAGTAATCATTTGAGTGAGTTTATTAACAAGGCTAAAGTATGATATGAGTAAAAGTATGATACGGGGCAATGGAAGAAGTCTAGCAGTAGCCATATGTTATGATGCTAAGGAAAAAGAGCGTCATTGTCAGATAGAAGAAGTACAATTAGGTAAGTGTTTTATAAGGAGGGATTTTAGAAGACGTAGTGAGTCATAGACATATAATTTCACTACGTTTTTTATTATAATAGAGCATAGGTCAAAAATAAGGAAAAAATTTGAAGAAAGGACATCATATGAAGTTAAATCCGTTACAAACAAAAACTATAGATGAGACAAGATATCTTTCAACAGAAAATACTTGGAGATATCGGAGCATTATGCGTGTGATGTACAAGCAGTATGAGAAAATGAAATATTGGTCTTTTAAGGAAGAAATCTTTGAAGCACTGAAGCTTTATGATGAATTTGAGCATTACACACTAGATCAGATGAAGTTAGATTTAGATCAGTTAACGATGTGGAATAATATAACGGCTATTGCGGATACCACCAAGGTGAAGACAGTAGAGGAATTTAAAAATCGTACATTTAGATACCAGATTTCAACTTATTCTATTGAAATAGAGAGAATGCTTATTGGGTTAGAGCAAATGCGTATGGAGAATAAGTCTAATTTGGAGCATGCCTTAGTAGAGCGTTTTTACCATTTGCTTGCACAACATGAAAGTGTGTTAGGGGATGAGGATAAAAAGGTTTATGAATGGTGGAAAAGCTTAAATAGTGCGTTTAAAGAACTGAATCAAAGCTATCGTGATTATATAGGGATGTTTTATTCTCCTAAAACAGAAGAGTTAATGAAAGCAGCGGCTTTTTTAGTGTTTAAAGAAGCCTTTATTAGATATTTACGAGACTTTATTAGAGAAATTCAAATGAGCACTCGATCGATTAAAGAAATTTTTATGCAACTTACAGAAGAGGAACAGGAGAAGCTACTTGAAAAAGTCTTAAACTATGAAAAATCTATTGTCAATATGGAAATTGAAATTAAGGATGAAGAATATCTAGAAATTAATCGAGGCCGTTTTCAAAGCATGGAGGAATGGTTTGTTTCTAAAAATGGTATACCTTGTTTAGTGGAGCGTTTAATAGACAGTACCAATGAAATCATTAGAAAGATGACAAGATTTGCAGCACAGATTGCAGATAAGCGTAATAATAATGTGAATCGTAAAGAGGAATATAGAAGAATTGCGCAGTTATTTACCAAATGTGAGGATATAGAGGAAGCACATAAGTTAGCAGCGATGGTATTTGGGAGTATAGGCACGATGCATATTAAATGTAAAGAGGAACGTGAAACAGAAAGTCATAATAGTAGTACCTTTGATGAAGCTCCACAAAAAGTAACCATTAGACCTAAAGTACGTACTTATCGAGAGAAATTAATCAAAAATCCAATTATAGATAAAACACAACTTAAAGAGGAAAAAAGACAAGAATTATTAAAGCGACGTAAGGAAGAAGAGCAAAGTGTAGAGCGTTTTATTGAAGCAGGCGAAATTGATTTTGCGAGATTGTCACAGTTAAAAACCCGAGATAGACAGCTTTTATTAAAATGGTTAACGAAAGGTAAAGGGAGTAAAAAGGGGTGGGTAAAAACAGAGACAGGCCTAGTCTTTAAGGTAGAAGTAGCTAGCCATGAGTCCATTATTTTACACTGCGAAGATGGTGATTTTACGATGCCATACTATAAAATTTGCTTTAGAGAGGAGGAGTAGGCATGGAAGAAATTAAACGTTTATTAGAAAGTCATTTTATTTTAAAAGAAGAAAAACGAGAGTTATTTTATAGAATTAAAGACAAGTATAAAGAAATCAAACCTTTTATTGTAGATAAATTAGGATATGATTGTATGATGCGTGGAGATTTTATTCGTTTGGAGAAGAGACCAGGTAAAGCAGAAAGTTGGATGGGGATTAAAGCGTTTGAAGACAAGCAATCCTATGTCTTCTTTATGCTATTACTGATCTTTTTAGAGGATAAAAATAAAGAAGATCAATTTTTGCTTTCTCATATTACGGATTATATTGCAGGTCATCCTTTAGAAGAAAAAGTAGATTGGACTCAATATAAAACAAGAAGAATGCTCATTAAAGTCTTACAAGTTGCATTAGAGTATAAGCTCTTAAAAATTACCGATGGGGATGAAGATGGTTTTATACAGGATGTGAGTAAGGAAGTCCTTTTTGAAAGTACAGGTTTATCACGCTATTTTGTAAGAGATTTTCAAATGGATTTACAAGAGGTAAAGAGTTATAAGGATTTAGAAATTGAAAGAGAAGACCTCTTAGATCAAGAAAGAGGGAGTGTTAGAAAGAATCGTGTTTATCGTAAACTATTACTATCGCCTATCGTTTACCAAGAAGGTATTCAGGATGAAGATTATACGTATATTAAGACGTATCATCATATTATAGAAGAAGATTTTAGGAAATATTTAGGTTGGACATTTCAACTTTATCGCAATGGGGCCATGGTGATACCAGATGAGAAGGACCGTGTAACGTATACATTTCCTAATACTTCTACTTTAAGTGATATGATGTTACAGTTTAATGGTATTGTGAGACGTTATGTGGAAGAAGGTATTTGGAAACGTAGTGTAGATGATACGATTAAACTAACACAGGAAAGGTATCAAGAAGCTGTAGAAGTTTTAATTGGCGAAAAATCAGAGGGATGGAGTAAAGCTTATCGTGAAGCAAGTCAAGAACGTATTACGTATGAGTTATTACAAGAAATGCAACGTTTTAAAATGATAGAAGTTCAAGAAGAACAAATCGTGATTTTACCACTAGTAGGAAAAATAATAGGGGACTATCCTAAAGATTTTGAAGGAGGACAAATAAGTGAATAGATGGGTAGCCAATAAGTTTGGATTAGTAAATTTCTGGTATTATGATGAGGAAGAATTTGATTTAGCCGATGGGAAATTGCTTTTTAGAGGGAGCAATGGTTCAGGAAAATCAGTAACTATGCAAAGTTTTGTACCTTTGTTATTAGATGGAAATAAATCTCCAGAAAGGCTAGATCCTTTTGGGAGTCGTGCGAGAAAAATTGAAAACTATTTATTAGATGAAGAACATAATGAACGTACTGCTTATCTGTATATTGAATTTAAACGTCAAGATCAAGAACACTATTTAACTATAGGGATGGGCTTAAAGGCAGTAAGAAATGCACCACTTGATTCATGGTATTTCATTGTAACAGATGGTAGACGAATCGGAAAAGACTTAATGCTTTATAGACAGGCAGGAGAAAAAATCCCTTTAACTAAGAAACAGCTAGAAAACGAAATGAAAAAAGGCGGCTTTTTTACAACTGCTCAAGGCGAATATATGCGCATGGTTAATGAGCAGCTCTTTGGCTTTGAAAGCGTAGAACATTATGAGGAACTTTTAAACCTACTTATTAATGTTAGAAGTCCTAAACTTTCTAAGGATTTTAAGCCTACAGAAATTTATAAGATTTTAAGTCAATCCTTAAAGGTTTTATCAGAGGATGATTTAAGACCAATGTCAGAAGCGATGGAAAATATGGATAGCTATCAAAATAATTTAGAAAGCTACCAAAGAACACAAAATGCATGTAAGAATATCAAATATCATTACGATGCCTATAACAAATATCAACTGCTTCAAAAAGCAAGAAACGTAGCAAGTCAGCAAGCGCAATTAACTATGGCTCGTCAAAAACAAAAAGCACTTCAAGTTCATATTAAGCAGCTTCAAGAAAATCAAGAAAAGAAAAAAGCAGAACGTGAAGAAAAAGTAACCGTACAACATCAGGCAGAAATTCAATATGAACAGTTATCTAACCGTCAGGAAGTAAGTATTAAAAAAGAACTGGTAGAACTAGAAGCAAGTATTGCAAGTGCTATGCAATTTTTGGAAACTAAAGATCAGCAGTTAGAGTCCAAAAAAGAGCAACAAATAGAAAAAGAACTTCAAAAGAAACGTCAAAAAGAAGCTTATGAGTTGCAAGAAGGTAAGCTTAAGGAAAGGTTAGAAGAGTTAGAAGAAGATGCAGAAGCTTGCTTTTTTGAAGAAGGCACTTTTTTAACAAAGGAAGTCATGGCAGATCCTTTAGCTTATCTATTTGATTATATAGAAGGCACAGTAGAACAGTATTTAAAGCGTATTCAAAATGTACAAAAAGAAGTCATCAGATACGAAGAAGCAAAAGAAAAAGAAGCAGTAGCCTTACAAGCAAAAGAAATGAAAGCATTAGCTTATGAGAAGATGAAAGATGAGGCGCAAGAGGCAAATCGTCTTTTATTACAAGCTAAAGAGGACTATAAAGTTAACTTTGTGGATTGGCAAAAAGAAGCAAGACACATGATGGTAAAAGATGAGAAGCGCATTGAACTCTTTAAACAGATTGACGGGCTAGAAAAAGATAGTGAGGTCTTACAAATCAGTCAGTACTTGCAGCCTTTTTATGATCAAGTTCACCTAGATTATCAAATCCAACTAGAACGAAAAGAAGCTAAAGAGAAGCAATATGAAGAGCAAATTGACAGCTTAGAAAAAGAAATTGAAGACCTTAAAAAGGTTAAAGAAATAGAACCAAACAGAAGCCAGGGAGTACTTCAAAATAGAAAAAGGTTAGAAGAAGCAGGTATAGCCTATCAGCCATTTTATAAGGTCATTGATTTTAAAAGTGAAGTTTCTGAAACCATTCGTAGGCAGATTGAGAGTGCCTTAGTGAGTATGGGCTTAATAGATGCCTTAGTAGTGAGTCCACAAGATTTAAAGATTGCACTAACTTTTAATGAAAGTGATGCAGATCAATATATTATGACGACAAGTCATCAAGAAGGGACAAGCCTTAGTCAATATCTTGAGGTGGATCAAGCACAATTACAAGGTATTAAGGTTGAAACGGTAGAAGAAATTTTAAAAGGTATTTGTTTAACAGAAAATCAAATAGCTTATATTAATGAAAAAGGAGAGTATGGTTTAGGAATCTTAAGAGGTAAGGCAGATGAGGACTATGAGGTTCAATATATTGGGGCATCTGCTAGAGCTTGTCATAGAGAAAGATTAATTGGTGAAAAAGAAACAGCAATAGCAGATATGTCGCAACTAGTGCAGGCACTGGTTTTAGAAAAAGAAAATACAATACAGCAGCTCAAAGGACTAGAGCAAGAATATGCTCAGCTTCCAAAAGTAGAAGATTTAAGAGAAATGCTGATTTTACGCCAAGATAAAGAAAGAGAAGCAGACCGCTTACAAGCCATTTATTTACAACAAGACCAACTTTATTTTGAGTGCAATCAAAAATGTCAGCAATTAAAGGTGGCACTTTATGATCAAATGCAAGGCATTCAAATACCAGCGACCAAATCTCATTTCGAAGAAGCGATAGAAGCAGCTAGAAATTATAAATCAGGACTCGTAGAACTAAGAGCCATGCAAAGTAAATTGCAAAGTTATAAAGACTTGCTTTCAAGTATTGAGGAAACTCTAGAAGAACTAGAAATCGATATAGATCATCTTATGTCTGAAAGAAGTCATAGATGGCAAGAAGTTAAACAACAAAAGGAAAAGAAAGTTTCTTTAGAAGAGGTGCTTAAAGCAACCAATATTGAGGAAATTGAAGAACAGATTAGCTGGTGTTTACAAATCAAAGCCAATATGCCAATGCAACTCGAGCAAATTGATACAGCATTAGGGAAAATGACTACAAGTATTGAAGTGAAGCAAGATGAACTTGATAAAATGGAAGATAGTTGTCAGGAAATAGAGCAAAGTTTACAACACTATCAAGGGATTTTCCAAGAGGAATATGTACTAGGCTATGTGATGCCAGTAGAAGCGCAAGAGACTATGCAAAGTTATCAAAAAGTAATAGAACAAATTAAACTAGAAACCGTTAAAGATGCAGAAAGTTATATGGTTGCTGTCATGGAAGCCATTAATCGTAATAATAGTGATTTAAGAGAGTATGGTATTAAAATCAATAAAGAAAAAGACCGTATTCATATTAAAGCAAGAATGGATGGAAAAGATATTGGATTCTATGAATTTAGTGAGATGATTCATCACTATATTGAAGATACCAGATTGCTTATTAGTGAAGAGGAAAGAAGAGTTTTTGAAGAAGTTTTACTCAATACCATTAGTTCTAAGATTACAAGTAAGATTTATTTATCTAAACAATGGATTGATAAAATTAATCGTCTAATGGAATCTATGAAAACATCCAGTAGCTTAAAGCTTAGTTTAAAATGGGTGCCAAGAAAAGCAGAGCAAGAAGGTCAATTAGATATTGGAGAACTGCTTAAATTGCTAGAATTAGGGGACCGTTGCTCAGAAGAGGATATGAAGAAAATTACAGATCACTTTGGGGCAAAAGTCAAAGAAGGGATTCGAAATTATGAAGAAACAGGAGAAAACAGAAACTACCATACCATTATTCAAGAAGTCTTAGATTATCGTAAGTGGTACGAATTTAAGCTATTCTTTGAGAAAAAGAATGAACGTAAGAAAGAGTTAACCAATAATGATTTCTTCCGATTCTCAGGTGGGGAAAAGGCAATGTCTATGTATATTCCACTATTCTCAGCAGTTTATGCACGTTATGAAAATGCTAAAAAAGATTGTCCACGTATGATTACCATGGATGAAGCTTTTGCAGGGGTAGATGAAGCCAATATTCGAGATATGTTTAGATTGTTAGATGAATTAGATTTAGACTTTGTCATTAACTCACAGGTTTTATGGGGGGATTATGATACGGTTAAAGAATTAGCGATTAGTGAAATCATTAGAGAAGAAAATGATACAACTGTAGTCGTATTACGCTATCATTGGAATGGTGTGCAGAAAGCATTACTTTAGCAGATAGTAGGTGCGCAGTTTTGGCGGGGCAATGATTTATGAGGTGAAAAGCATGAGAGAAAAAGAATTAGCTGATTATCTGAAACAAAATAAAGGCTATCAAAACATTTTAGAAAAGATTATAGAAAGATATAGACGCTTAGGTAAACTAGGTGGCACGATTGTGCTAGGTCAGCTTACAGAGGAAGAGGTCAAAATCTTATCCCCATATGATTATCGTGTCAGTGAAACCAAGACCTGCAAAATCACGGTGAAAAAGTTTGTCAAAGGGCTATGCAGAGGAAAATTTGAAGGTGTAGATTTTGAAGAGACACTGAGGCTATATAGTGGTGAGGCTTTAATAAGTAATAAGGAAGTAAAAGAAAAAAAGCAAGAAACTACGGAGCAGTTTTATAAGCAGCTTATAGAGAAACTTAATTGCAATGAGGTTCAAATTTGGCTAACAGAAGCCTTGGAAAAGAAAGCTTATGGTTATTATACTTTCCATAAGCTTTATCCTAATGTTCAAGAGCAATTAAAAGAGATGATAATGGCTATAGATGATTTAGTAAGCTATCGCAAGATCAATCAAGATTGGATTTTGCTCCCTGTTTTAGCCTCTCTCATTACTAGAGATACCCATTATTTTGATTTAAATAAAATAGAAGGTAAGTTGTTACTGTATTACTTTGCCTATAAACAAGGTGTACCTTATCCAGAGTCCGTTCAAGCCATTAATGAGGTTTTAATGGAGGAAGGTATTGTAAGAGACCAGCTCTCTAATAGCACGATTTGTTATGGCATTTATGGAAAAACAGAAAGATATGATAAACCTTGGGATGCTTTTTGGAAGATGGGAGAGCCACTTCAACTAAGCCTTTATAATCTAAAGGACGTATGTGAAATGACTGCTAAAAGGCAACGTGTTTATATTGTAGAGAATCCAGCCGTATTTTCAGGGTTATTAGAAGTAGCCATTCAAAAAGAAGTGGGACTTATTTGTACAAGTGGTCAGCTTAATACCTCTTCTTATATGATTCTAGACTTATTAGCTTCCAATTATATCATGATGTATTATAATGGAGATTTTGACCCAGAAGGGCTTCAAATTGCAGATAAATTAAAGCAAAGATATCCAAAACTACATTTATGGTGTTATGATGTAGCAGATTATTTAAAAATTAAAGGGCAAGTGCAAATAGAGGAGCGTATTAATAAGTTAAATCATATTCAAAGTGAAGGGCTTAAAGTACTTGCGATGCAAATGAAAAAAGAAAAGACAGCAGGGTATCAAGAACTATTGTTAGAGAGACTGATTCAGAGTATAGAGTGAAAAGAGTGGCACTGTATCTTAATACTAATATTTTCTTTGAAAATTATCAGGAGCTTTGCAATGAGCTATATTTTGTAGATAAGTCGGCAATGATAGAAAAACTCAATGCTAGAATTCGAACAACAAGTAAATATGTTTGTGTCACGAGACCTAGAAGATTTGGAAAATCTAAGGTTATAGATATGTTACATGCCACTCAAGATAAGTTTATTTTCTTATTTGATGAGTGGGATTACATTTTCAATAAGCAATTGTTTGAAGAATATCAAAATAATTTTTGGAATTTTTAAGAAATCTTTTAAAAGACCAATTTTATGTAGCGCTTGCCTATATGACAGGGGTATTACCGATTAAACGTTATTCAAGTGGTTCAGCACTGAATATGTTTGATGAATTTACCATGTTAAATGATATGATTTTTGGAGAATACTTTGGCTTTACAGAAGAAGAGGTTCAAAAGCTGTGTGAAAAGCAAGAAGTTGTGAATTTTGAACTTTTAAAGGAATGATATAATGGCTACTTAAATGAAGAAGGTATCAGACTTTATAATCCACGATCGCTTGTAAAAGCACTACAAAATAAAAAGTGTAAAAGCTACTGGACGAATACTGGTGCCATGGAAGAGGTTGTACAGTATTTAAAATATAATACCTTAGAAGTTAAGAGATGATGTCATCGAAATGGTATCAGGCGCAGAAATTGATGAAGGAGTTTGAGAAAGCATTAAAAGATAAATCTTTTGGCTATATGTTATGATTCAAAGGAAAAGGTACGTCACTGCAAAATAGAGGAGCTATAACTTAGTAAATCATCAAAAAGGAATGAAATAATGGAATGAATAGTAAGTTTCCACTTCGACATGAACTCATAGACAAAATCATAAGCGATTGGCAAGTTAGCAGAGTTATTAGTTGATTTGCATAATACTACAAGAGGATGGATTAATAGGGGCAATACACCTAAAGAAATAAGAGAGCAATTAAGGGCTCATAATCCAAATGTAAAAGTTGGTAGAAATGATGCTTGTCCATGTAGAAGCGGCAAAAAATATAAGAAATGCTGTGGGAAGTAGAACATAAGAAGGGTTTAAACGGAAAGGCCAATAGCATACAGTCTTCATATATTTTTAGATAGGATATAGGATTAACTTCAATAAAGGCCTAAGAAAAAAGATGAATCATTATAATAAGGCATTCACAGTTAAGTGAGAAACTTTTTTGATGCCAAGGATATGGAGAATGGAAGAACACACATAAATGGCATATTTGTTGAAGTGAACAAGTAGATATATAGAAGAACATGATATACTATAAAAGATGACGTTTGGAAAAAAATACAAACTCATTAAAACAGAAGGAGAGCATACAGCATGAGTTTATGGCAATTTTCGCAGATTCCATGTATCGAAGAATCTGCTTTTAATAAAGTGTTAGAACGTTTTTATGATTTTGGAATTGCAGGTCTTGTAAGAGAGAATATCCAAAATTCATTAGATGGTAAATTACCTGGTGAAACCAAACCAGTATGTGTAACAATCAATACAGGA
>JAGAVZ010000276.1 GCA_017941635.1 Cellulosilyticum sp. | reverse complement strand
TGTATAATAACCCTAATAGTTCACTCAAACTATTAATTTGATTAATCGTTAGGTTCTCTCTATTTTGGCCTAATACTTCTGCCATCTTTTGCCCCTCTTTAATAAGAGTCTCGTAAAGATTAGTCCACTCTATAACCTGTTGTTCTATACCAAGTAAATTTTCTATAGTATGTTCTTCATTACAATATTTTTGTGTGTTTAGAGATTGCATAAGTTGGGCAAGTTGGTTTTCAAATGCTTCTTTCTTTTCCTTAGCATTTATTAGTAGGATTTCTTTATTGTACTTCTGTTGTATAATATTTCGTTGTTCACCATGCTCTTTTTGTAAATTATCAAAATACAGTATTTCTTGGGCTAATTCTTCTATATCTACTTCATTAAGCCAGTTCTCTGGTACGATTGGTGATTCTTTTGCTATTTCTAAAATATTTAAGGCATCTTTTATTCCCTTAAGAGATATTGGAACATTATACAACCCAATATTTTCCAATACAGTAATATATGTGTCATGTAGTTCCTCTACTTGTGGCAATATACTCTCTAGGTTAGTTTCCACGTCATGCCTTAGCTCATTTGTTACATATGAAACCTGACAATCTTGCCAAGGGTTTTTAGTAAAATCATCACTCATGTTATCTATGGTTTTAGCAAATTTTTCTAATGCATATTTATATCGATTCAACTGATCGAATGATATTTCTCTAACCCCTTCTATATCAAATATAATATTAGGTGTTTCTACCAGCTTTGCTAAAAGTCCATTAACCTCATAGATAGTCTTATTAAGCGGCAAACACTTAGTATGCAAATCTACACTATACTGATTCAACTCATCACGTTCTTTTTCCAATAGCTCCAATTTATACAATGCTTCATCTTGCAATTTCACTCTATTAGTATGTAAAGTTCTTCCTAGCTCCTCCAATACTGCTTTTTTATTAGCTTTATGACTATGTAAAGTCAGGCAAAAGTCTGCTAACCCTGTTGCAGCTAGCCTTCTATATACAACCTCTAAAGCCGCCATCTTTTCTGAAACAAATAAAACCTTTTTGCCATCTGCAAGACATTCGCTAATTATATTTGTAATGGTTTGACTTTTCCCCGTACCAGGCGGCCCCTGCAAAACAAATCTAGTATTCTTTTTTGCATACAGTATGTCATCTTGCTGACTTGCATCAGCATCTACTACTTGAAATGTATCTACTGCTCTTATATTTTCGTCATGATTATATCCATTGTATTCACTCGGTACTTGCATAGTTGAATCTACACTACCACCAAGTGCCCTCGCTACTGCACTTTCCATAATCTTATCTTTATTGTTCTCTATGTCCTTATACATATTAATCTTCAAAAAAGATAATAGTCCTAAACTCGCCTGTTCAGTAACCTCCCACTGATTTCCATTTACTATATCTATAACTTTATTGAAGTACTCTTGCAGACTTTCTTCTTCCACCTCAAATTTAGGTATTTTAATCCCAAAATCATTTTCTAACTTATATGCTAACGTTGGATTTATAACAATTTCATCCTCACCTAGTTGTAGCATAAATGGTGCTGTTAAGGATTCTAATGTCAAGTTAACTGGAACAAGCACAAGAGGGGACGTAATAACCTGCTCTGAATGCTCACTTTCTTTCCATTGTAAGAATCCAAATGATAGGTATAGTATATTGGTTCCTTGCTCTTCTTTTGCAAGTTTAGACTTATTTCTAAGACTTGCTAATGTTTTTTGCTGTTCGGTTAAAGATTTACTTGTCTTTAAATCGCCTTCCAAAAGTGATATTTGTGTCTCTGTCTCATCATCTTCTAAATATATTTCTTGCACTGGTCTGGGAAATGATAATCTCTTTTCCTGATTTACAAGTTGATCAAACAACTCAAAAATATCTGGTTCTGCAATAGCCAATGTAGATCTAGTAGTCTCTCTATAATTAATAAGACGATTACGTTTACCTAAGTCTAGTAATTTATTCTTCCACTTTTCAATTTTCACATCAATAATAGCCATTTTCTTTCCTCCTAATCCCTGTACCTTAATTATATGGACTAAATAGCTTAATTGCAATTACTATGCAGTATTTTCTAACTATTTAGCGCTAATTCAATCTAATAAAAATAGGTAGCGACAATTGAATCCTGTCACTACCCATTTTTATTACTTACCTTCCAAAAATTTAGCCATTACCTTATATATACATCTGCTAAATTAATTACTGCTTGTTCATCAAAATTTTTGAATACAAAGCTCATTTGATTAGCACCTTTAACTTCTAATAATATATCTTCTGGAAGACTTTTAGGACTTAACTCAAAAGTCTTATACAGCTGCTTGTCTAAATATACTTCTAAAATCCCTTCATTAGCACATGTATTGTCTTGAATACCAAGTGTTGCTTTTAGTTTTTGATAATTTCCATTCAATGCAAACTCAGCGTTAGCAACATTTTTAAATGAGTATCCTAAATTAAACTCTTTGCTTCCCATAGTCATTGTACTATCTATTGAAATTTGGGGATTATATAAAGACCATATAGGTTCTGTCTGATATGGTTTACCAATTTCCTGGCTCATGATTAGTGCATTAGGTATCTGACCAATATATAATGTTTCATCATTCTTATTCCACTGTATATTCTTTCCCAATATTTCTGACAACGTATCTTGTGGAATAAATATTTTGCCATCTCCTTTTGTTACCTCTGCTACCACCTTATGTCCATTAGGTAACATTATTCCTACGGTTGTATATTGTGCTGTTACTTCTTTAGGTGGATTAAGCTTATTCCATCCCCATACACATAAGCATATAATCCCTCCCACCATAATACTTGATACTATTGCATTACCCCATTTTCCCATTCTGTATGTATCCATAAAGCTCCCCCTTTAAATAGTTTGTACACTATAATGTATGTCCTAATTTTGCTTTGTATGTATTCAAAGAGCACCTAACCTCATTTCTGAGATTAGATGCTCTCTTTCCATAGTCCCTCATACAACTCTACCCTACTTTTACAGTGTGTGGGAACATATTTTATTCAATTACAAACCTAGTATTCCCAACACTTCTAAGCCTTATATAGCTTTACAACGGTCTCAACGTGGCTCGAGAGGACAGAATAAATGTCATTTGAGTATGCCCGTTCTCGGAAACATATCCACTGCGTTTTTGGGGCTATCGGTAGACGGGAACATATCGATAACTACATTACATCACTAATGACTCTTATACTTCCAACGCTTCCTTCGCCATCTGAGCATAGTCTTCAACACCAGATACAATTGCAAACTCAGCAATTGAAACTGGGTATGCAGCAACTAATTCAATAATATGCTCTTTCATCTTAGGCCAGTAATATCCACCAGCTTCTTTATAAGCAAAAATCAGAGCTTCTAGCCCCTCTTCTCCAAAAGCCTTATAATGAAAAACAAAGTCATTTGATATATCCGTAACCTTTGCTTCGGTCCAGTCGATTAATCCAATTACATTAGCATCTTTATCAATCATAGTATGGCCAGCATGAATATCTCCATGAATCAATCCAGTTTTCATTGGCCACACTTCATCATCATTAATCCATGCCTGCCATCTGTTCCATAGGTTCTCACCAACACCAAACTTTGCTTTTACATCATCCATACGCTGCTTCATTGATATTCTTACCTCTTCTGGGGTTTGCACTACTAGTCCAAGCTCTGTAGCCTTATCACTAGGTATGCTATGAAGCTCTGCTAACACTCTACCAAGAGACTTGTGGAATGATTCTGGAATATTGTTAATATCTATTTCCCAAACATAATTTCCTATATTATGGTCTATAGTTCCTGCTGGCACACCAGATAACTTCTTGTAAGCGATTAGCTCATCCGTATAAATAATCCAATTTGGTGCCTGAAAAGATTTCGCATACTGATTAACCAAATCTAATGCTTGTTTTTCTACCTTTGTTCTAGGCATAACATCTTCCCGCCTCGGCAACCTTAGAACCCAGTCAATTCCACTTTCATCTTGTGCAAATACAACTTGAAAATCAAGCCCGGATTCATTAAACTGCATTGTTTCTTCCTTTAGAATAATATTATGTTTTTTAGTTATTTCCTTAATTTGTTTCATATCTTTACTCATTAAAATCACTCCTATCTAAAAACTTTTTTCAAATTTCAGTTATAAAACTCGATACACGCTTTGATATTGCATTAATAATCTTATCCCAATCATTATAGTGAAGCTCATGCCCAGCACCCTCTAAGGTAACCAATACAGCATTTGGTATAACTTCAGAAAGATAAACTCCATGCTCATAGGGTATAATAGGGTCTTCTGTTCCGTGAATTACAAGTGTAGGAACATTAATTTCGCTGGTTCTAGATAAATACAAACCCCAACCTCTAATAAATCCATGATTATCTATACTCTGCAAATTACTAGCTCTATTAAATTCCTCTTCATTCAGCCTTCTTATTTTCTCTTCATCAAATATATTTTTAGACCCGACAAGAACTTTACTTTTTTTAATAAAGCATTCTATCACTTCATCTTTGTCTTGCCAATTTTTAATTTTAAGCTCACCTAAGGCTTCTGTTACTTTACTATCCTTTTTAGGAAGATTAGAATCAAAATTTGATGTCATAATTAATGAAATGGTTAGAACTCTGTCTGGGTGTTTAAGAGCTATTATCTGCGTAATAATTCCACCCATAGACATACCAACTATGTGAGCCTTATCAACCTTATAGGCATCTAGTACCTCAATTGCATCATCAGCCAAATCCTCAAAAGTATACTCTGGATGACCATATGCGTAAGTAATTGATTTACCTGTATCTCTATTGTCATAACGTATAACATGAAACCCTTTATTGCTTAATCTCTTACAAAAGTCTTCTTCCCAATAGATCATTGATGCAGTAGCTCCCATAATTAACAAGATTGTTGGATTATTAATATCTCCAAAGCTCTCAGTACAGATATGAACATTATTAAAGTGAATTATTTTTTCCGTCATAAATATCACCACTTTCTTACTTTCATCTGAAATTATCATTACCTATACCCCATTAAGGTCGAGTAATTTGATTAGTAACCGCCTCGAATAATAACTCTCTAATTTTTTCATAATTATATTGCTGCAAATCTCCTTTTTGAGAGCCTATTAGTAATGCCGATCTTAAAACTCCAGCTATAACGCCTGGGTCTTCATCGATAACCTCCTTAGAGTTTTGACGCGACTTTATAAACTCCATAAGAGGAACAATACTTCTTAGATGCTCCGAACCAACATACTCTGGATTTAGTTTTCTTGAAACAAGTTTATACTCCTCAATGTCGTAAACCAGTCTTTGAGTTAAAATCTTTGTTTCTAGTTCTAAAGCCATCTCATTTAAATATATCTTTATAGCTGAACGTATATCATTAGCAGCCAAAACTTTTGGCCAAACCTGCTTTTCAATTTGTTCTCCCTCATGCGCTAACAATTCCATATATAGCATTTCTTTTGATTCGAAAAATATATAAAAAGAACTCTTTGCAATGCCGACTGATGAAGTAATATCCTCAAGAGATGTACTTTTAAAACCTTTATCTATAAAAAAAACGATAGGAAACTTTAAGCAATTCCTTTCGAATT
>JAGAVZ010000275.1 GCA_017941635.1 Cellulosilyticum sp. | reverse complement strand
TACGAGAATTTGTAGTATGATTAGGGTAGTCCATAGTGATTATCCTTTCTGTTAAGTTTTTGTGTGGTAACTTTAGCTTAACACAGAAAAGTCACTATGGGCTTTTTTATTTAGTTCAATTTGATTTTACAATGAGCCTTCATTTTTTGGTATTAAGTGGGGCTACATTAGTGTAGGTGTGTCCTAGTCAAGCAAAATTGTAACACTAGTGTATAGTTTCCTTATGCAGTACAACGTGCTGCATAAGGTGTAAGACCATCATTATATGAATGAGGCCTTACGTGATTATATTTCACATAAACAAAGTCATAAAGTTTCTGATCTAACTCCTCAGTTGACTTGAAATGGTAAAGATTGAAAAACTCATTTTTTAGCGTGTTATAAAATCGCTCCATTGGAGCGTTATCATACGGACATCCAGCTTTACTCATGCTCTGTTGTATGTGATTCTTTTTGCAAAAGTCATTGAACTCTTTAGCTGTAAATTGGCGACCTTGATCTGAATGAAGTATTAATCCTTTAGCGGGTTTATATCTTTTCAGTGCGATATTTAAAGTCTCAATAGCAAGTTCTGTGGTTATATGTGTACCATCTAGAGTTGCCACAGCAGAACGGTCATATAAATCAATGATTGTACAGTTATATCGCATACTACTATTTTTCTCTGGTAAATATGTGAAATCGGTACACCAAATTTTGTTTGGTGCATCTGCAGTAAATTGCCTATTTAATAAGTTAGGAAAAACTTTGTGAGCAGTTCCTGAAACATAAGGCGGCTTTTTCCTTCTGACAATAGAACGTAATCCTAGTTCGCACATGTAATAATGAATCGTTGTACAGGAACGATGAATAGCATAGTTATCTAAATAATATTTCATCATTCTATATCCTGGTACACCGTTTTCACGATGATATATTTCAACGATTTTACGTTGAATTTGAGCTTTTTCTTCGTGATATTGATGTTTGCGATCTTTTAAATAATTGTAGTATGCGTTAGGACAAATATGAAACTTCTTAAGTAACCAACGAACACCAAACTGGTCTTTATATTTCTGAATGAACTGGTACTGAGCTAATCGATTGCTTTTGCAAAGAATGCCGCTGCTTTTTTTAGGAATTCATTTTCCTTTTTAGCTTCTTCTAATTCTTTTCGTAATCTAAGAATTTCTGCATAGGAATCATTTTCTTCTTGTATAGTTGGATTTGATTGGCATTCTTTGCGGCGCTGTTGTAACCAGTATGTGAGAGTCCCTTGACCAAGATTGTATTCTTCAGTCAGGCTTTTCTTACTACGACCTTCTTCCAGATAGAGGCGTAATACTTTTTCTTTTAGCTCAGGTGTGTATTTGTGGTTGCTCATAACGTAACATCTCCTTTAATAATTTGATTTTATCAAACTATACAGAGGTGTTACAACTTTAATATATCAGGTCATTATATATATTAAATTTCTTTAGTCTGAAACTATAAACTATATAAAATGTTTCACATGGAACATTTGTATAAAAAAAGGATAACTAAAAGTTTCATCTTTTAGTTATCCTTTTTTCATTTTGTATATTGCGTATAGTTTTTATCTAAAATTAGATATGAACTAACTTATTACATTTGTTCTGGTGCCATAATGCCTAATAATGCTAAAGCATTTTTTAAAGTAAATTTAGTAGCTACTACGATTGCTAATCTAGTATTTTTAACTTTTTCATCTTCTACTAAGATAGGATATTCATTATAGAATTTATTGAATGCTTGAGCTAAGTCTACTGCATATCTTGCAATATAAGATGGCTCATAGTTATCTGCTGCCATTTGAATTACATCTTTGAACGCTGCTAATTCTTTTGCAACTAATAATACGATTGCATCTGAAATAACTTCTTCATCAAGTGCAATTTGTGGTAAGTTATTATAATCTAAACCAGCTCTTTTTAATAAGCTACATGCTCTAGCATGAGTATATTGAACATATGGACCTGTTTCTCCTTGGAAATCTAATACTCTTTCCCATGAGAATTGGATATCTTTGATAATGTTGTTATACATATCATCAAAGATAACTGCTCCGATACCAACTTGTTTTGCAACTTCATCTTTGTTTTCTAAGTTTGGATTTTTTTCTTCAATAATTTGTTTTGTTTTTTCTACTGCTTCTTTTAAGATATCTTCTAAGAAAATAACATTACCAGATCTAGTTGAAAGTTTTGCGCCACCTTCCATACTAACCATACCAAATGGTACGTGTACTAAATCTTCTGCCCATGGATGACCCATTTTTTCAATTACTTTAAACCATTGTGCAAAGTGAAGATTTTGTTGAACAGCTGTTACATATAAACATTTTTTGAAGTCATATGTTTTTTTACGATATTCAGCAGCTGTAATATCACGTGTTGCGTAAAGTGAGCTACCATCATTTTTAGTAATTAAACATGGTGCCATATTTTCTTCATCTAAACGAACTAATTTAGCTCCTTCGTCTACTTCAATGAGACCTTTTGTTTCTAACTCTTCGATAACAGCTGCCATTTTGTCATTGTAGAAAGCTTCACCATTATAACTATCAAATGTCACACCTAACATTTTGTATACACGTTCAAACTCATTTAAGCTAACTTCTTTGAACCAGCTCCATAACGCTAATGCTTCTTCATCACCTTTTTCCATTTTTGTGAAGTAATCTCTTGCTTCTTGATCCATTTCTGGATGTTCTTTAGCTTCATCATGGAATAATACATAGATTCTAAGTAATTCTGAAATACCTTTTTCTTCTACTTCTTCTTTACTAGAATATTTTTTGTATGCAACGATTAGTTTACCAAATTGTGTTCCCCAGTCACCTAAGTGGTTTACACCGATACAGTTATATCCTAATGCACCAAAGATTTGGTATAAACTATTTCCAATTACTGTTGAACGTAAGTGTCCTACATGGAAAGGTTTTGCAATATTTGGTGAAGAGTAGTCAACTACGATATTCCCCTTATCTTTGTTTGTTTCAATACCATAGTTTTCTTTTTCATTAAGTACAACTTCTAATACTTCTTTTACATATGCTGCTTTGTTTAAGAAGAAGTTAATATATGCATTTACATTTTCTACTCTATCAATAATATCTAATTTATCTAATGATTGTACAATTTCCGCTGCAATCATTGGTGGTGCTTTTCTTAATACCTTAGCTAATTTAAAGCAAGGGAATGCATAATCTCCCATATCAGAATTTGATGGAACTTCAATCATGCTATAAATTTCATCAACACTTAAATCACTAATTTTACTATTTAAAAGTTTAGCTACTTCTAATTTAAAATCCTTCATCCTTTGCTCTCCTTCGACCACAATGTATTATTTTATTTTATCTAAATATGGATATTATATCAAGCCAATATTAGCTTTTACTTTCATAATCACTATATCTATTTTTTTGACTCATTTGCTTTGTTTTACTCATAATATATCTTACTATTTTCTAGTTTTTAATCTTATTCTTTTTTCATTTAGATATAGTATAACCACTTTTTAACATTATTAGATAGCATCTGTTTAGTAACATGCATAAAAAGCTTAATATACAGCGTATATTAAGCTTCCCTATATCTATTTTTCTCTTATTTATTCTATTATTTACTAGTTGGTATCTTAATACGAATTTCATAGCTGTCCGCATGTTCTTTCATTGTATACTTTGCATCAATACCAGCTTTTTGAATTAAGTTAACTGCCTCTGTAATTGTATTAGTTACTAATCTCATATCTCTAATATATGTTTTTACTTTTTGATTAGCTTTATGCTTGATCATTTCTTCTTTTGTAATATCAACTAGCATTTGCTCAATAATTTGTTCTGTTCTCTTTACATTAAGCTCTTGCTTAATTACTTTTTCTAATACAATAAGTTGATACTCCTCATTTGGTAGCTTCAATAATGCTCTTGCATGGCGTTCAGTTAGATTATTTTCTATAAGTAGATTTTGAACATTTGAAGATAATTTAAGAATTCTTAACTTGTTTGCTATTGTTGATTGACTTTTTCCTAGTGTATTTGCTAACTCTTGTTGAGTGTATCCGTAGTCTTTCATAATTGCTTCATAAGCTTGACTTTCCTCTAGGAAATTTAAATTTTCTCTTTGTAAGTTTTCGATGAGTGCTAATACAGCACTATCTTTTGTAGTTACTTCTACAATAACTGCTGGTATTGTTTCTAATCCAGCTAACTTAGATGCTTTTAATCGTCTTTCTCCAGCAATTAATTCATAAGAATCTCCTATCATTCTTACTGTAATAGGTTGCATCAGTCCATGTTCTAAAATAGAATTTGCAAGGTCCTGTAGAGCAGCATCCGAAAACACTTTTCTTGGTTGATAAGGATTTGGTTTAACTCTATCTACTGCAATGGTTTCTATTTTTAAATCTTTTTGCATTAGTATATGCTCCCCTCTTAAATAACGAAATTTGCTATCAATCAGTATAGCATATTCTTCCTTTAAAAGCCATAATTAGAGCAATTAATTTGATTCCTATGATTTTTAGACATCTTCACTTATACTATTTCTTCTCTAATTTCATCCCCCACTATCTAGCATTTACATCTCTTAAAAAAAGTGCTCATTATCATCTATATTAAAAAATACTCTGGTTTTAACAATAAATTTATAAGGCTCATTGTAAAATCAAATTGAACTAAATAAAAAAGCCCATAGTGACTTTTCTGTGTTAAGCTAAAGTTACCACACAAAAACTTAACAGAAAGGATAATCACTATGGACTACCCTAATCATACTACAAATTCTCGTAAAC
>JAGAVZ010000032.1 GCA_017941635.1 Cellulosilyticum sp. | reverse complement strand
CTCAATTATAACTTAGAAATAGGGGATATCGCTATTTTTATTGCAAAAAATAGTATAAACCCTTGATATATATGATATTTAAATTTAAAAAGTAATGTCAAACTTGACATTACCTATTATATAAAGGAGGCTTAGAAATGAAAGCAAGAAAATATTTAATATCAGGTATTTCCCTTGCTGTCCTTGCTTCATCCTTAGCTACTGGATGTGGCAGTACAGAAGCGGTATCTGATGCTGTAAGCTCACAAGAACAAGTTGTCTCTACAAGTGTTGAGACTTTAACACTTGTAGAAGATACCATTCAGTCCTATAAAACACTCTCTGCTAGCATTGTAGCAAAGAATGAGGTTGCAGTTATTCCCAAAGTAGGCGGAACTGTTTCAAAAGTTCATGTTAAAGTTGGCGATAAGGTCAAAGCTGGCGATGTCCTTTTTGAAATCGATTCAAGAGATATAGAAATCCAGGTGAAGTCTGCTCAAAGTTCTGTAACTTCTTCACAAGCGACTATTTCTTCAGCTCAAGCTGGGTTAGATGCTGCCGAAGCAGGTCTAAATGCTGCCAAGGCAAATTATAACATGAATACAGGTAGCAACTTAGATAACCAACTATCATCTCAAAAAGCAAATGTTGAAAACTTAGAAAGACAATACAATGATCTTCTAAGAGATTTGGAATCTAATAAGGCACTTTTAGAAGTAGGCGCTGTTTCTCAAAATACTATTGATAATATGGAAACACAAATTGCTACTGCAAAAAGCAATTTGGACCAAGCCAAAAATCAACTTAAAACTTTAGAAGAACAAACCATTGAAGAAACAAAACGTGCTTCTGAGGCATCTGTTCAGCAAGCTGAAGCCTCTGTTTCTCAAGCTACTGCCTCTATTGCTCAAGCTGAAGCTTCTGCAGCGCAAGCGCAAACTAGTCTTGAAAATGCACAGCAACAATTATCTTATACAAAGGTTGTAGCTGAAATCGATGGTATTATCAGTAACTGCACTGTAACTGAAGGTTCAACTGTAGGTGCTGGTAGTGTTGCTCTTAGTTTAATTGATATTGATAAAGTCAAAATTGCTTTTAATATCACAGGTGACCTTGTTAATACCATTCAAGCTGGCAACACTGTTTATACATATATTGATGCTGTTTCTGATGAACCATTTGAAGGTGTTGTTTCTACTGTTGCACCTGCTGCTGATTCAAAGACAGGTCTTTATCCTGTAGAAATTGAAATCTCAAATCCTAAGCATCTCCTTAAACCAGGTATGTTTGCTACTTCAAAACTTGTTTTATCAGAAAATCCAAGTGCCCTTAGTGTGCCTATTGGTGCCGTTATTGATAAAGGTGAAACAAAATATGTTTATACGGTAGATGCCGATAATATCGCTCATAAAATTGCAGTAGAAACAGGATTAGAAAATGAAACACATATTGAAATTGTATCTGGCTTAAATGCTAATGATGTCATTGTAATCAAAGGCCAAGATTACCTCTCTGAAGGCAGCTTAGTCAACATCGTGGCTGCAAACTAGGAAAATGGGAGGATAAATAAAATGGATATCATAAAATTTGCAATTAAAAGACCTGTTACCATCTTTATGTGTATGTGCGTAGCAGTCATCTTAGGTTTTGTTTCTGTTAATAAAATGGATATGGAGTTGATGTCCTCTATTGATATGCCAATTGCATTGGTTATGACGACTTACTCTGGTGCAGGTCCTGAGGAAGTGGAAAGTCTTGTTACAAAACCGATAGAAGGTGCCATAGCTAATGTAGAAGGTATTGACACCATTAGTTCCACTTCATCAGAAGGTACTTCTTTCGTTATTGTAGAATTTGATTATGGAACAGATATGGGTGAAGCCATCACAAGCATGAAAGATAAAATCGATATGATTGAAATGATGCTACCTGATGATGTGGACACCCCTACAGTTCTTAAAATGGATATGAATGCTAGTGCTGTTGCCACGATTGCCATTACTTCTGAAAATATGAGCAACAATGAATTACTTTCTCTTGTAGAAGATACCCTTCAACCAAGATTTGAAAGACAGTCTGATGTAGCCTCTGTTGATTTATTAGGTGGAAAAGAAACAGAAATTACTGTAGAAATTAATCCTGAGAAAATGGAAGGACTTGGACTCAGCATGGCTCAAATTGCTGGCATCCTAGCTTCTGAAAACCAAAACCAATCTGGTGGTTCAATAGACTATGGTGACAAATCTCTTACCATTAGTTCCAAGCTTCAAATGACAGATATTAATGATGTGAAACAAACACCAATTACTCTAGGAACAGGTGCTATTGTTCAACTGCAAGATATCGCTACCATTACAGAACAAGAAAAAGAAATCACTTCAATCAGCCGTTATAACGGTGAAGAATGTATTTCTCTATCGATTTCCAAAACCAGTGATGGGAATGCCGTTTCTGTTGTATCTGCCCTTCAAAAAGAAGTCGCTAAGATTACTAAAGAATACCCAAATATCACGATTGCGATTACAGAGGAAACCGGTAGTATCATTGAAGACTCTGTTAATGGTGTATTACAAAACATCTTTATTGGAGCAGGCCTTGCCATTATTATTCTTTTTGTTTTCTTAAAGAATGTTGGTCTTACAGCTATTATTGCTGTTTCAATGCCTCTTTCAATTGTTATCACACTGATTTTACTCTACTTCTGCGATATCTCTCTCAACGTTATCTCATTAGGTGGACTATCCATTGGGGTTGGTATGCTTGTAGATAACTCCGTTGTAGTGATCGAAAATATTTATCGCTATCGTACAGCAGAAGGTTATGACAAAATCAAAGGAACTTATCGTGCAGCAAAAGAAGTTTTCACTTCTGTATTTGCTTCTACTTTAACCACTATTGTTATTTTCGTTCCTTTTGTCTTTGCCAATGGTATGGTCAGAGAAGTTTTCATGGACCTTGCATTATCCGTTGTATTTTCACTTATTGCTTCTCTCATTTCTTCTGTAACTGTTGTACCAATGATTGCTGGTAACTATGTTAATAATGTACATAGAAACAAAGCACCAAAATTACTTGGCTTTATCAATATTTTGCTAGATTTATTTGATCGTTTCATCTCTGGACTCAATCGTATTTATGCAAAAATCTTGGCTTTAGCCGTTCGTTGCAAGAAAAGAACGCTTCTTATTGTAATCTGTATCTTCATCGCTTCTATAGGACTTTATTCTTCACTCGGTATGGAACTGATTCCTGTATCTGATGAAGGACTCATTAGTGTTACAATTGAAGCCCCTACTGGTAGTAGTGTAGAAGTTGTAAATGACTTATCTACTAAGGCGGAAGCTTATTTATCTGAGCTTCCAGAAGTAGTTAGCCTTACAGCTTCTATTAGTGGTCCATCATCTGCTAGCCTCTTCTCTACAAATTTATCTGCTAGTAATATCACAGCTACCCTTGTAGACAAAACAGAAAGAAACAAAAGCACTGAAGATATTGCTGAAGAAATCCGCCATGCACTAACTAACATTGCAGGTTGTAAGATTACCGTTTCTGCTTCTTCTACTATGAGCGCCCTTTCTAGTGGTGGGGTTCAAATTGAAATTTATGGTGATGAGGCAGATACTTTAAAAGAAATTAGTCACCAAGTGGAACAAAATCTCATTACCATTGAAGGTATTCGCCAAGTGACAAGTTCAATGGACGATGCCAAGAAACAAGTTGCTCTAATCTTTAATAAAGATAAAATCCGCCAATACGGTTTAACAGGTAGTGAAGTTGCTGCTCAAATTCGTTCAACCATTCAAGGAAATACTGCCACAACCATTAAAGCTGACGGTACAGAAACAGATGTAAGGATTATTTATCCATCAACTTCATATGCTAACCTAAGCAACCTTGGTGATATGAGCATCAAAACCAATACAGGTGTATACATTCCACTTTCTTCTATTGCAGAAATTACAATGGATGAAACACAAAATGCCATCACACGTTCTAATCAAAAACGTTATATTACTGTAAGTAGCGATATTTATGGACGTGATGCGGGTAGTGTCAACAGAGATGTCCAAGACTTAATTAGCCAAATGACTTTACCTGATGGTTATAATTTTAACCTTGGTGGTACCAATGAAATGATGATTGAAACCTTTGAATCACTGATTTTAGTCATCATCTTAGCTGTTATTTTAGTTTATGCTGTTATGGCAGCTCAGTTTGAATCATTCATGAATCCATTTATTATTATGTTTACGATTCCACTAGCATTAACAGGTACCTTCATTCTTTTATTCTTATTCAATGAGTCTATTAATATGATTTCATTACTAGGCTGCTTAGTTCTAGTTGGTATTGTTGTTAATAATGGTATTATCCTGATTGACTATATCGATACGCTAAGATACAGAGACAATCTTCCAATTCAAGATGCTATTCTTACAGCATGTCCAACAAGATTACGTCCTGTATTGATGACAGCCTTAACCACAATCCTTGCACAAATTCCTGTTATCGCCTCTACCGAGGCAAATAGTGAAATGCTTCGTGGTATGGGTATTGTTATTGCAGGTGGTCTAACAACTTCTACATTACTTACGTTAATCGTTGTACCTATTTTATATATGTACTTTGATAAATTTAATAATACAATTCGTAGAAAGTTTAAACTCGAAAAGAAAAAGAATACTTACGAAATCGATGCAGAATGTTGCTAATGATTTTATAAAAAATAGTGGCTTAAGATGTATTTCATCATCTTAAGCCACTATTTTTAGTTGTTTTAATATTCCTCTCTAAATTTTCAATCACTTATTCCTTTAAGTTTAAAATACAACCTACAAAAATCCCCGTAAAAACCATTCCAGATAATGCTACAACAGCTGACACAACTTTGGCAATCAATGTATGTGGACTAATATCACCAAATCCTACCGTTGTAAAAGTCACCACCAAATAATAAAATAAATCAACTGCTGAAGCCTTACTCAACACTTTACTTTCAACAAAATGATATGTATCTGTTTCTATATAAAACTGAATAAAAAGTACTAAGGTATATAAATTTAATAAAATAATAAAAAACCATGTCAAAATACTTTTTAATTTCGAACCACTTCCCACCATTAAGTACTTTGTTGCTTTCTTATAGATTCCTCTTCCTAGTACAATACTAATCAGTTCCATATAAACCACAATCAAACTCATAAATAGTGCACATAGACAAGTCTGAATTTCTAATAGTCCATCCATTTGACTGAGATTAAATAAAACTAATATCGGTACAATCAAAGTAAAAATAATATTAACCGTCATAGTCTTAATATATGCTTCTAACCATTCCAATACATAAATAAGCAACTTAATCAGCCATACTAAACTCATCCATGTCAGTAAAAACACCATGATTTTTGGCATCATTCCTTCTATTTTAATAGCTTGTAATAAGCTAATACATCCAATTATAAAAAGCTGAAACACCCCTAGTATGCGGTCTCCTATATCCCCTTTTTTCCAATAGGGCATCAAATAACTTAAAAGTGCTTCACGCGTTATATGCTGTTCGGTCAAACTTCTTAGCACCTGTACCCCGATTACTGCAATCAAAAAATAAACGAGCATATTTCATCTTCACACTCCTCCAATATACCCACCTTACTAGTTAGTATATTCTTGTCCAAATTGAAACATGCTCATCTTTTATTACTTGTATCCTAAAATACTTTTTATTGATAATCTTTAATATCCAATACCTATAATCTTCGTACTTTACACTTTCATCTATAGATTGATTCTATTCGTTATAATTTGATGGACTAATTGGTTGACTTCTTCTGCCTTTTCATGATTAATCCCATGTCCGGTTTCTTCAAAAAATCTTACTTTCATCTTGTGTTGGATAAGCGCTTCTTTCCCACCTAATTTTTCAAAAGGATCTTCTTCTCCAATAAGATAGTAGGTATTTTCTCTTATAACATTAATTTCACTCACTGAAAACTTTTTTATTTTATGATATCTCATAGCCATATTATTAAATCCTTTTAAGAGCCATTTATAATGGGTCATAATGCGTTCATTCTCTGTAAAAACACCCACATTTCTTCCTGCCATTTTATGAAGTAACTTTTTCACATTTTTATTTGTTGGAAAAAATGCTTCTGGGAAGAAAACTTTCATCATCTTTTTCATTGTACTTCCACTACTTTCATCTGGGACTGAAGATGCCATACTAATTGCCTTATCCACCCACTCATGTCTTACCAAATTATAATACTGAACTAAATACCCACCATGAGAAACCCCTATTAAATTCACTTTACCTAGCCCTAAGTGTTCTCTTACTTCATCCACCCACCGAGCTACATCAAAGCTCTCATTATAAGCTGAATTGGGCTTACTTTTTCCCGGCCCACCTATTGTATCTACTGCATAAAGCCTAAATTCTTCGGCCCATTCCTTTGCATTATAAAGCCACATTAAAGCACTATCATCACCTACACCATGAAAAAGCATAACCGGCAATCCATCTATTTTACCAGCTACAATAACATGGGTACTACCATAAGTGGTTTCTATATCTCTTTCTTCAATAATAGTATCCCACTGTTTCAAAAGTTCATTATATGTACCTAAAATCTTTTCTGCTGAGCGTCTATTCTTATACGGTTTAATCATGACAAGTTATCCCCCTGAAAAACTTTGACATATTAATTGTTATTTCTAAAGCAGCTTGCTCTTTATGTTGCGCCTCACACTGAGTCATCAAGCAATTTCTTTCAAAGGCAAAATAAATAATGGCATAGTAGTTATATGCCAATACGCTTGGCTCATCTTCACGAATAAATTGTCTATCCATCATCTCTTTAAAAATCTTTTCTTGGCCTTCTAATGGCACCTGAAATAATAGTTTCTGATAAATTGCAGCTGCTTTTTGATCTGAAAAACGCTCTATTGCAAGCATCTTAATCAATGGATACATGGTTTCATTTAATAAATAACCTTCTAAAAATGCAACTGCTACTTTACAAAATGCCTCTTCTTCTACATGTTGAATCTTTTCAAAGACTTGATTAAACCTCGTTTTCATTTGATCCATCAGCTCTTCTGTTTGATTTAAAATCGCATCTAATATCGCTTGTTTATTTTTATAATGATAGTATATACTACTTTCCTTAATACCTACTTCCTTACAAATATCACGAATTGAAACCGCCTTATAACCCCTCTGAGCAAACAAGCGAAGTGCTTCTTGCTGAATTTTTAATTTGGTATTTATATTTTCCTCTTTCATCCCTTATCCCCCTAACAACTGTTAGGTTTATTTTATCTAACAGTTGTTAGGTTGTCAAATTATTCAAAAAATAATTTAACACCATCCAACGAAATAATACTCTATGCAACACTTTGCAGCTACTTCCCTTGTCTTGTCTTTACCTACTCGTTCATGCAATTTTCTATGATTGTATTTGCTATAAAAGAATAGTCTTCTTTATTTAATCCGACGACTTCTCTTAAACCTTCTATCTTTGCCTCTTGTGTTATATAAGGTTTGCTATATCCATATCCTTCTTCTTGTTTTACTGCTATTTTATCTTTTCCCCATTGCACCTATCCCACTTGAGACTACTAGATGTTTCATGGATAATATTTCACTTTATTCACTTCTTTGTATTTTCTATTTTCCTACTACCTATATTGCATTTATCTATATGCGCCTCTTAAAATCCTCATACCCAAAAGATTTAGTGACTTCATATCCTCGCTCCTGACTATATAACACAATGTCTGGCAAGTTAATCCCATTAAAGGTGTTGTTTTTTACCATAGAATAGATTGCCATATCACAAAAGACAAGACGCTCTCCTTCTGATAATGGATGGTCAAAAGCATAGTCCCCAATCACATCACCTGCTAAACAAGTGGCGCTCCCTAAGCGATAGGTATATGGTTTTTCATCTGGCTTACCTGCCCCTATAATTTGTGGCCTGTATGGCATTTCTAATACATCTGGCATATGGCAAGTCGCTGAAGTATCTAAAATGGCTAGATTCATACCATTTTCCATTGTTTCTAGAACAGTCGTTACCAAATAGCCTGTATTTAGTGCCACTGCTTCACCCGGTTCTAAGTATACTTGCACATCATAAGTATCTCTTATATGCGTAATGCACTTAACAAGCTTTTCTATATCATAATCATCTCTTGTAATGTGATGCCCACCACCAAAATTAATCCATTTCATTTGATACATATAGGTGCCAAATTTCTCTTCTACTACTTTTAAAAGACGTTCTAATGTATCTGAGTTTTGTTCACACATGGCATGAAAATGTAGACCTTCAATACCTTCTAATATTTCAGGTGTAAAATCTTTTTCAAAGTTCTCTAATGTAATTCCCATTCTCGAATTGGCTGCACAAGGATTATAAAGGTCTGTTTCCACTTCTGCATAGCCTGGGTTAATACGCAGTCCACAGCTTATTTTTTTAGGATGACTTTGTACCTTATCCTTATACTTTTTCCACTGCTTAAAGGAGTTAAAAACAATATGATTGGAATAGGTCATAATTTCATCAAAGTCTTCTTCTCTATACGCCGCGGCATAAATATGAACTTCTTTTCCCATTTCTTCATAACCTAATCTGGCTTCATGAAGTGAACTTGAGGTCACTCCGCTTAAATACTTTCCTATAAGTGGAAAGGTGCAATACATAGAAAATGCTTTAGTTGCTAAAAGGACTTTTGCCCCTGTACGGTCTTCTACACTTTTTAAGATTTCTAGATTTTTAATGAGCAACCTTTCATCCACCACATAGCAAGGTGTCCTTAAACTACTAAAATCTAAATCTGTTTGATATATCATAGTCTTCTCCTAGTCTACAAGTTCTGGAGAGAAAGTTTCTTTCCATGGCAATCCCCACTCATTAAGCGCTTTCATAAATGGATCTGGATTAAACTCTTCTACATTATAAACACCTGGCTTCTTCCATTCCCCCTTCATGAGTAACATAGCACCAATCATAGCTGGTACACCTGTTGTATATGAAATAGCTTGTGAACCCACTTCTTTATAACATTCTTGATGGTCACATACATTATAGACATAGTACTCCACTGGTTTGCCATCTTTAATCCCTTGATAAATGCAACCAATATTGGTTTTACCTTTTGTTCTTGGTCCCAGAGAGGCTGGGTCTGGAAGAACGGCTTTTAAGAATTGAAGTGGAATGATTTCTTTTCCTTCATACATAATTGGTTCAATAGAAGTCATTCCTACATTTTCTAAGACTTTAAGATGTGTTAAATATTTTTCAGAGAAAGTCATAAAGAAACGAATACGTTTGATACCATTAATATTAAGTGCTAATGATTCTAATTCTTCATGATGTAATAAATACATATCCTTCTCACCAATCTCTGGGAAATTATAAACACGCTTGATTTCCATTGGCTCTGTTTCTACCCACTCACCGTTTTCAATATAACTTCCTTTAGCTGTCACTTCACGAATATTAATTTCTGGATTGAAGTTGGTTGCAAATGGATAACCATGATCCCCAGCATTAGCATCTAAAATATCAATATAGTGAATTTCATCAAAATAGTGTTTAGCGGCATAAGCTGAAAAAACGCCTGTTACGCCTGGGTCAAAGCCACATCCTAAAATAGCTGTAATCCCTGCTTCTTCAAATCTTTTGCGATACGCCCATTGCCAACTGTACTCAAACTTAGCCGTTTCTGGTGGTTCATAGTTTGCTGTATCTAAGTAATGTGTTTTAGTTGCAAGACACGCCTCCATAATTGTTAAGTCTTGGTAAGGCAAAGCAATATTCATTACAATATCTGGCTTATAATCATTAATTAATGCAATAAGTTCTTCCACATTATCTGCATCCACTTGTGCTGTTGTAATTTTAGTTTTGCCGCCATCTAGCTTTGCTTTTAGTGCATCACATTTAGATTTTGTTCTGCTTGCGATACAAATTTCTTCGAATACCTCTGAATTTTGGCAACATTTATGTACCACTACACTGGCTACGCCACCTGCTCCAATAATTAACGCTCTTCCCATTTATTTTCCTGCCTCCTTATTGATTTTAATTCGTTTGATACTTGTGCCTAAACATGATGTTCTATCTTTTTATCCTGTTTTAAAAGATTCGGCTACCTTTCTCATCTTTTACTTTCTGTTGACCCAATCTCTATTTCAAATAATCTTTTTATAATGCACTACTTCATCAATCTATACTTAATCTCAATCCCTTTATAATCTATATCTTATGTCTTTTCTCATTCTATCCTTGTCTAAAATACAATCCCAACATCACTTGAATTACTCTAAAAGTCTTTTTACATAGTTAGGCAGTGCGAAGCATCCCTTATGAATCTCTGTATTATAATACTCTGTTTCAATCCCCAAACCATCCCATGCTGTTTCATTCAAATCACGAATAGGATCATACGTCTTAGATGCAAATCCAAAGACCCAGTTTCCTGATGGATAAGTTGGAATGTGGGCATTATACAGTTTTGTAATTGGAAAATAGCCCTTAATTCTCTCATGGGCCTTTTGAAGAGATTGAGCATAGGTCTTATAATAAGGACTTTCATGCTGATTGACTAAAATACCTTCATCTGTTAATGCCTTATAACAATTCCCATAAAACTCTCTTGTAAAAAGTCCTTCACCTGGTCCAAAAGGATCTGTAGAATCTACAATGATTAAATCATATACATTTTCCTTACGACGAATAAACTTCAAGCCATCTTCATAAAAAATTTGAACACGCCCATCATCTAACTTACAAGCTGTTTGCTGAAGGTGTAACCTACAAGCCTCTACGACCATCTCATCAATTTCCACCAAATCAATCTCCTGGATATTAGGATAACGGCAAAGCTCCCTCACCGCACCACCATCACCCCCACCTATCACTAAGACCTTTTGAATCTTAGGATTGGTTGCCATTGGTATATGTACCATCATCTCATGATAAATAAATTCATCTTTTTCTGTCAGCATCATACAACCATCTAATGTCAGAAAACGTCCAAATTCATAGGACTCCATAATATCAATACGTTGAAACTCACTTTGACTGGAATATAAATGCCTATCTACCTTAATGGTAAAACGTACATTTTCGGTATGCTGCTCTGTATACCATAATTCCATGATGCTATCCCCTCCATATCTTATAAGTGCTATATACTTTGATATACTATTTACTGCTCTATAACTTTTACTTGATACATAACTCACTGCTTTACAATATTAATACGCTCTATGTGAATATCCTCTGTTCCTGTTAATACACATCCCTTTGCTTTGGCATAAGCAATATAGTCTAAAATCTCTTGTGTGATTTTTTCACCTGGTGCCAAAATCGGAATTCCTGGAGGATAACACATGACAAACTCACTACAAATCTTACCTACACTTTCTGCCATTGGCACAGATACCTTGTCTGCATAAAAAGCATCTTGTGGTGTCATTTCTACAAGAGGGTCTATATATTCATGATCCAACATACCTGTTTGGTCTTTACTATGTAATCTTTTGATTTCGGACAAAGCTGAAATGAGCCTTTCAATGGCCAAGTTCTTATCCCCTACAGAGATAATGGCAAGTACATTGCCTATATCTCCAAATTCAATCTGAATATCATAGTCATCTCGAAGTAGGTCATAGACTTCAATTCCTGCTAAGCCTATATTCCTTGTATGAATGGATAACTTAGTCACATCAAAATCATAAACGGTATCTCCATTAATCAGCTCTTTTCCATAAGCATAATAGCCACCAATTTTATTAATCTCTTCTCTTGCATAACTTGCAAGCTCCATCACACGATCAAAAATCTCCTTACCATGTAACGCTAGATTTTTACGTGAAATATCTAGCGAAGACATGAGCAAATAAGAACCACTTGTGGTTTGCGTCAGGTTAATAATCTGACGTACATAACCTTCATTCACCTTATTGTTTATGAGTAAAAATGAACTTTGTGTCAGTGAACCACCTGTCTTGTGCATACTAACTGCTGCCATATCTGCTCCCACGCTCATTGCAGAGGCTGGTAATGCCTCATGAAAATAAAAATGAGTACCATGAGCTTCATCCACTAAAACTAACATGCCATGTTCATGGGCTAACTTTGTAATTTTCTCTAATGGTGAACAAATGCCATAATAAGTTGGATTATTGACCAAAACAGCCTTTGCATCAGGATGTTCCAAGATGGCTTGCTTCACATCTTCATAGGACATTCCAAGCGGAATCCCTAAATCTTTATTCACACCAGGATTTACATATACTGGCACTGCACCACATACAACCATGGCATTAATGGCACTTCGATGCACATTACGTGGCATAATAATTTTTTCTCCGCGCTTACATGCCGTCATCACCATTGCTTGCACAGCTGACGTTGTCCCTCCAATCATAAAAAAGGCATGCTTTGCACCAAAAGCATCCGCTGCCAATTCCTCAGCCTCTTTAATCACAGAAACTGGATGACACAGATTATCTAATGGTTTCATAGAGTTCACATCAATAGATAGGCACTGCTGCCCTAAAAATTGAGTCAGCTCCGGATTTCCTTTTCCTTGCTTATGGCCAGGTACATCAAACGGTACAATTCTCATCTCTTTATATCTTCGTAATGCTTCATAAATGGGCATTTTTTCTTGTAATTTGCTATTCATTGTATAAACCCCTTTACAAATTAATAAACACAAAAAATAAGTATATGTAATATTAAAGTATTTGTTTAGTATTAATAGTCCAAACCAAAACCACAACAAAACCCTTGATACTTCTAAGTTTTACCAAGATAGATACCTTAATTTCGTTCAACATTCTACAATATATTTTTTAAAATTTCAACTACTTTTCTTATTTTGTCTAACCATTTTGTTTATTTATATTAAACTTTTAGCGTAGATATAACTACTTTTGAATCAAAACCAATTGTAATATGCAGATTTTTCACTTTATTATATTTTTTTAGATTTTTTATTTATAATATCCTCATGTATATTTTTTATGGCATTAATTTATAAAAAAAGAACATTACTTGACCGATTTACTAGTCTTGTAATGTTTTATCTATTTCTCCTTATTTCTAATACCAATTCCAATGCATTCCATTTACTCTTTTAAATCTGTTCCACCTGATGTCATATAAATCACCTGAAAGCCTCTCCCGTCTTTATCATTAAATTGGAAACTTGTTGTGGTTGTCCCTACTTCTGATTTAGAAAAAGCCTTGTTCTTTTTTCCTTTATCTAAGCTTAATCCTTAATTGCCAGTCTCCTTTGTTGTATTCTCCTTTTAATGTATACTCTATAACAGGTTTTATGTGATTTAATTTTTCTGTTTGTGTGAGTTCATAATAATGCTCAGAAACTTCTTTATTATAGCCTACTTCTCCTATTTCGTAAGAACCTTCTGGCTGTATCCATACAGGATGAGATGAATCATAAAAGAAATTGATTT
>JAGAVZ010000274.1 GCA_017941635.1 Cellulosilyticum sp. | reverse complement strand
CGCACTTACTACATTACAGGATAACAGGTGCATTTTTTATGTGTAATATTTGGTATTTAGTTTGTCAAGCACAGTTCATGGTGATGAACCAAAAATTTTTCTAAAAATAATATAATGGGGTATAAAAGTTAGAGACATAAAAATATAGAGGGAGAAAAGGGAGCAGAGATGAAAGTTACTATTGTACGAGATGAGCAAAAGCTTAAAATAGGCAAAATAGCATTTAAAAGTCGTATGCTTGTAAAAGGTATTTTAAAATATGAGGATTTAAAGAATAAAAGACAACAAAACCTAAGAACTTATTGGATTAGAGTAAATTTTAGAGATATTCCTAAGATTATCATAGGAGATTTTGAAGTAAAAGATAAACCTATAGAGGAGGGAACTATTGTTGGGCCATTTACATATCAAGTAAGAGAGTTTGCTAAAGAAATTGCACATGTTTATATTGCTAAGCCAGATAGCAAGTATAACAAAATAACGACAAATATGATTGCTGAAGAGGAAGAGCATGCATTTATATATACAGAAATCAAAAATTATCAAACAGATAGGCAAGAAATAACACGTCAACTCATTATGAACATGAAACGATGGCTAAGTGATTATCATGCACAGGCAGTAAGTTCCAATAAAGATAGAGATATTGATGTTCAACTTCTAGAAAAACGTTTAATGCAGATGAAATGGGTTTTACAAGCTCTAGATGAAATGATAGGTGAGACGAGAGATTTATACAAAGTGGCAAATGGTAGAGAAATTTATATAATGAAAGCACAAGATAGCTATTCCTATGCGCCTAATAAATGGCATGGAGAAGTTGCATATGTTAGTTGTAGAAAACGAAAAAGGTAGGGAGTACGCCAGATGGGAAGAATACCAAGCAAGGTAGTTATTACCAGAGATGGAATTAAGCTGGTAGGAAATGATAAGGAAATAGAATGTAAGTTACTGAATAGATGTATTTTTGCCATAGAGTATATAGGAAATAAATTCTTAGGTAAGAAGAGAACGCATTGGCTTTATGTAGATTTTCATGAGTTACCACAACTTATACTAGCACATCAAAAAGTTAAAAAAGTAAGTGAAAATAAGGAGTTTATAGGAGAGGATATAATTTTTTATAAAATCAATCCTTTATCCAATGACTTAAGAAAGAAAAATATATATCAGTTTATATGTAAGAAGCGTAATGTAATAAGATGTATTCAAACAGATCCACTTATAGAAGAAGAAATGATTGTTTTTGTCTACACAGAAACAGAACATAGTAAGGTGAATGACCACGAAAGAGGAGAAATGTTGTTAAGAGAGATGCAACGATTTTTACATACTTACCAAACAAGGTTTTTAAAAGGAATTTATACAAAAGAAGATATAGATATTGAAAAGTTAAAAAAACGTATAAATCAGATTGAAAAGTTACAAGAAGTGATTGAACAATTATCCAGTCAAAATGGAGTATATCATGAAGAGGCATTATGGAAGAAGGATATATATGTGCCTATGTTTTGGATGAATTAGAAATATAATTATAAAAATAGAGGATTGCACTAGATGCAATCCTCTATTTTTATAATTATATAATCCTAAATTAAGCTTCAAAGTAAACTTTATACCATGTAAGGAACATAAAGATTGTCCATACTTTACGGCTGTTATCTGCTTTACCAGCACGGTGATCATCTAATAATTTAACAAGTAATTCTGTGTTAAAGTACTGATTTGCAGTAGCTGATGTGAAAGCTTCTTTAACAATGTTGTAGTATTTATCTTCTTTGAGCCATACACGAGTTGGTACTGGGAAGCCAAGTTTTTTCTTGTTAGCAACAGCTGATGGTAAATTACGTTTTGCTGCAAGACGCATTGCATATTTTGTATTTTCTTTATTGACTCTGTATTTTGTAGGGATTTTAGATGCTACATCAAATACTTTACGGTCAAGGAATGGTACACGAACTTCAAGAGAGTTTGCCATACTCATTTTATCTGCTTTAAGAAGAATATCTCCTGAAAGCCACATATGCATATCAAGGTATTGCATCTTAGTTACATCATCTAAGTCTTTTACTTTATCGTAAATTGGTTTTACAAATTCAAATGGATCTGGTGCATTTGTTTGTACTTTAAGAAGTTTTTTACGCTCTTCTACAGAGAACATATAAGCATTTCCAAGGAAACGTTCTTCGATATCTTTGCTACCACGGATGATGAAGTTTTTACCTTTGAAGTTAAATGGTAATGCTTGTACAAAACGTGCTAAAGCTTTACGAAGACCTCTTGGAAGTTTGTGATAAGCTGAGCTATCTAATGGTTCTTTATAGATATTGTACCCACCGAAGAACTCATCAGCACCTTCTCCAGAAAGTACCCCTTTTACTGTTTGGCTAGCAATATTACATACGAAGTAAAGTGCCACACAAGAAGGGTCAGCTAAAGGTTCGTCCATAAAGTATTGTACTTTAGGAAGGACATCCCAGTATTCTTCTGCTGAGATAACTTTATTGGTATTAGGAATATTAATTTCCTTTGATAAATCTTCAGCATAGCTGATTTCGTTGTATTGTTCATTTGAGAAGCCTACTGTAAAAGTATGATCTCCATTGAAGCAGCTTGCTACATAACTTGAATCTACACCACTTGATAAGAATGAACCAACTTCTACATCACTAATTTTATGAGCTTCGATTGATTCTTTCATTTGAGCGTCAATCATATCTACGTAGTTTTCAAGAGTATCCTCTTTTGCTTCAAATTTAGGTTCCCAATAACGAGTTGTTTCCATTTTGCCATCTTTAAGCACGAAGTAATGTGCAGGAGGTAATTTGAAAATACCTTTGAAGAATGTTTCTGGAAGGGCTGAGTATTGGAATGTTAAATAAGTTTCAAGCGCTTCTTCATTAAGTTCTTTCTTTACATTTGGATGCTTTAAGATTGCTTTAATCTCAGAAGCATAAATAAATTCATTTTGGTCTGTTACTGTATAGTAGAAAGGTTTGATACCGAAGAAGTCTCTTGCACCAAATAAAGTTTTTTCTACATTGTCCCAGATAACGAATGCAAACATACCACGAAGTTTGTTTAATAAGTCCGTACCATATTCTTCATAACCATGAAGGATAACTTCAGAGTCTGTATGCGTTGTAAATTCGTGACCTTTAGCTAAAAGGTCTTCTCTAATTTCTTGGAAGTTATAAATCTCACCATTATAAGTAAGTGTATAACGTCTATCTTCATTATATAAAGGTTGAGCACCTGCTTCTAAGTCTAAGAAACTAAGGCGTCTAAATCCCATATTTATTAAATTATCACAATACTCACCAGAACTATCCGGACCACGGTGAGCAATAGAATCCATCATATCTTTAAGAATTAAATCTTTTTTTTCAATTGTTGAGTTAACAAAGCCACAAAAACCACACATATGTAAGGGCTCCTTTCTATTTTGTACACATTGACTTTATCATATATCCTATTTAAAAGCAATGATACCATTTTAACAGCAAATGGATATGATGGATAGTGGAAATTAAGGGCAAACTGCAGAAAAATAGGATAAAACGCGCAGTATTATATAGAAAAACTATACTATATAATAGTTGTATTAAGTATTGCCTGAAAATAACAAGAATAAACATAAACTACAGTATAAATACTGTTGACTTCATATATAATCGAAAGTATTATTAATTTATAGGAAAATAGGCACAATATTGTCTTACGATAGTATCATAAGTAGTAAGGAAGACTTATAAGTGACATATAGGATGGAAAATGAAAATAAAGGTTCACTGGCTATATGAATTTATAAGTTTTTTTGCCCTCAAAAATAGGGAATAAAAATAGATGTAACCAAAGTTGAAAGGGAGCGTTATTAAAATGAACTTAAGAGAAGAAGCATTACAAAAACACCAAGAGTGGCAAGGAAAATTAGAAGTAACTTCTAAGGCAAAGGTAGATAGTAGAGAAGCATTAGCTATTGCTTATACACCAGGAGTTGCAGAACCTTGTAAAGAAATTGCTCAAAATAGAGATGAAGTGTATAAATATACGATGAAAGGCAATACTGTTGCTGTCATCTCTGATGGTACAGCTGTACTTGGTTTAGGAGATATTGGTCCAGAAGCTGCTATGCCTGTAATGGAAGGTAAAGCTGTTTTATTCAAGGAATTTGCTGGGATTAACGCAGTACCAATTTGTATCGATACAAAGGATACAGAGGAGATTATTAAGTTTGTTAAACAAATTGCTCCAACATTTGGTGGAATTAACTTAGAAGATATTTCAGCACCTAGATGTATTGAAATAGAAGAAAGACTTAAAAAAGAGTTAAATATTCCAGTTTTCCACGATGATCAACATGGTACAGCAATTGTTGTACTGGCAGGTATTATCAATGCGCTTAAAGTAGCAGATAAACAAAAAGAAGACTGCAAAGTTGTTGTCAATGGTGGAGGATCAGCAGGACTCGCTATTACAAAATTACTTCTATATTATGGTTTCAAAGATGTAACAGTAGTAGATCGTTATGGTATTTTAGATGAAAATGCTGATTGGATGAACTGGGCACAAAAAGATATTTGTAAAGTAACTAATCCTAGAGGTTTAAAAGGATTATTAACAGATGCTCTCGTTGGAGCAGATATATTTGTTGGTGTATCAGCACCAAACATCGTAACAAAAGAAATGATTGCAAGCATGAATGAGAAAGCAATTGTGTTTGCTATGGCAAACCCAGTGCCAGAAATTATGCCAGATTTAGCAAAAGAAGCAGGTGCATTAGTGGTTGGTACAGGGCGTTCTGACTTCCCTAACCAAGTTAATAACGTACTTGTATTCCCTGGTATTTTCAAAGGTGCACTTATGGCTAGAGCAACTGCAATTACAGAAGATATGAAGATTGCAGCAGCAGTTGCAATTGCAAGTATGATTGAAGATGAAGATTTAAATGAAAATAATATCTTACCACAACCATTTGCAGAAGGTGTGGCAGATAGGGTGGCTCAAGCGGTGATTGAAAGAGCTAACCAATAAGGAGGAACAAAGTTTGAAAACAATAGTACTTACAGGTGGCGGGACAGCAGGTCATGTGACCCCAAATTTAGCACTTATTCCAAGTCTTAAGGAAAATGGGTGGGATATACAATATATCGGGAGCTTTAATGGTATAGAAAAAGAACTGGTTCAAAAGGAGAATATTCCATATCATCCGATTGCCTCAGGTAAGCTACGTCGTTATTTATCAGTAGAAAATTTAAAAGATCCTTTTAAAGTGGTTAAAGGATACTTTGATGCTTATAAAATTCTTAAAAAATTAAAACCAAAGGTAGTTTTTTCAAAAGGTGGTTATGTAACTGTACCAGTTGTATTGGCAGCAAGCCATTTAGGTATTCCTGTTATTATTCATGAATCAGATATGACACCAGGTCTGGCAAACAAAATTGCTATGAGAAGTGCAAAGACTATCTGTGTTAACTTTGAAGAGACATTACAGCATGTTGGAAATAAAGGACTTTATACAGGGTCTCCAATTCGAGCTGAATTATTTAAAGGGACTAGAACGAGGGGAAATGAACTCTGTGGGTTTGATGACATACGTCCAACATTACTTATGATGGGTGGCAGTCTAGGGGCTAGAAAAATTAATGAAGTACTCCGAGAAGCATTACCAACATTATTAAAAACATATAATGTAGTTCATATTTGTGGTAAAAACAATTTAGACCAAAGCTTAGTAGGGCTTAAAGGTTATAAACAATTTGAGTATGTAAATGCTGAACTACCACATCTTTTTGCAATGACAGATGTAATGCTTTCAAGAGCCGGTGCAAATGCTCTTGCAGAAATTATTGCACTTAATATTCCAAGCTTACTTGTTCCACTTTCACAAGCAGCAAGTAGAGGAGACCAGATTCTAAATGCAAATGCTATGAAGAAAAAAGGTTATTGTGAAGTATTATTTGAAGAAGATTTAACAAAAGAGTCACTTATCCAAAATCTTGACAAAGTTTATAGAAACAGACATCAGTTAAGAGGTAAAATGGAGGAGATGACCAAACAAAGTGGTGTAGAAAAGGTAATGCAAGAAATACAAAAATATCAATAAAATAAATACAAATATATATGGGGGGAAGAAGAATGTTTGGTAAAAAACAAGACATTGAAATGATGAAAATGCTTGCAGTAGGGGAACTAGAACAGTTATTACAGGAGATTCAAAATAGCAAAAAAGCTATATTAGAAGTAAGCACTGTAGAAGAACTGATTTCTATTAAGAAAAAAGTTAATGAGCTAGTAAATGAAGCTAAAGAAATTAGTCAAAGTATTAAGGGAGCTGAAGGCAAAGTATATGATAGCCGAAGCAAAATACAAAAACATGTTGATGAGTTACAAAATTTAAAAGATACATTAATTGTAGAGGAAAAAGCAAGAATAGAAGAGCACGATGATATCACTAATAAGTCTGGAGATATCGATACACTATTATCTTCAATGGAAAATCAAGTAAACTCTTCAGTTACAAGTATGAATCAAATTGATCAAGTTTTAGAGACTATTGGTGATTCAGTTAAAGAGATTAATGTAACTGCACAATCTATGAAAAATCAAGTAAAAACCTTTGTTGAGACAGCACAAAATGTAGCAAGTAATATTACAGGAATCTCAGCAATTGCAGAGCAAACAAATCTTTTAGCACTTAATGCCTCTATTGAAGCAGCAAGAGCAGGGGAAGCTGGAAAAGGTTTTGCAGTAGTAGCAGAAGAAATCAGAAAGCTTTCAGATGGAACAAAAGAACTTTTAGATAATATGACAAATCTTTTAGGTGCATTAGAAAGTGCATCACTTAGAAGTAACCAAGAGGTTGAAGCAACAACAACAGGTATTGAACAAGTAGAGAAAAAAGTAGATGAAATCAGCATTCATGTCCAACAAAGTAAAAAATCTACAATGCTTTTCCAAGAGCAAATTAGTGAAGTAGCAGATTTTGTTGTTGTACTCAAACAAAATTTAAAAGCTAAAGAAAGTTCGAATAAAAATACTCACATAGATACAGTTCAAGATTCAATTTATCTACTCACACAAATCGTAGAGGAAATGAATTTAGCAGCACAAGAGGTTGCAGTTTCTGTAGAGAAGCAAGATGAGGTAGCTCAGAAGTTACAAGGATTAACAAAATACAAAGTACTAGGTAAATAAAAAAGAGCAAAGAGTCCCCTGAAATTTGGATAAAATTTTAGGGGGCTCTTTTTGTATTCGTAAAAATATTAAAGGATATATTGCTTGACACAAAGAACATATAATAATAAAATGTTTAGATTAAATAAGCATAAAAAAAACTGTTGAGGTGAAAAAGATGTCTACAAAGTACATTTTTGTTACAGGAGGCGTGGTTTCAGGATTAGGTAAAGGAATCACAGCTGCATGCTTAGGAAGATTATTAAAAGCCAGAGGGAAAAAGGTTACTATTCAAAAATTCGATCCATATATCAATATTGACCCAGGTACAATGAGTCCATATCAACATGGTGAAGTATTCGTTACTCATGATGGTAGTGAAACAGACTTAGACTTAGGTCACTATGAAAGATTTATTGATGAAAAATTAAACAAATATAGTAATGTGACAACAGGTAAAATCTACTGGTCAGTACTTAACAAAGAGCGTAAAGGGGACTATTTAGGCGCAACAGTACAAGTTATACCTCATATAACAAATATGATTAAAGACTGTATTTATCGTGTAGGTAAAACAGGAGAACCATCAGACGTCGTTATTACAGAAATTGGTGGTACAGTTGGAGACATTGAGAGTCTACCATTCATTGAATCAATTAGACAGGTTGCTACAGATATAGGAAGAGAAAATGTATTATATATTCACGTAACGCTTATTCCTTACTTAGCTAAATCTGGTGAAATGAAAACTAAACCAACACAACACTCTGTAAAGGAATTACTTTCAGTAGGTATTCAACCAGACATTATTGTATGTCGTACAGAAAAGCCTATCTCAGAAGATATGAAATATAAAATTGCATTATTCTGTAACGTAGAAAAAGATTGTGTAATCCAAAACCTCGATGCAGAAACATTATACCAAGTACCTCTTATGTTAGAAGAAGAAGGGCTTGCTAAAATTGTATGTAGAAAACTTGGTATGGAATGCTCAGAACCAGATTTAACGGAATGGAAAGCAATGATTGAAAAAGATTTAAACCGTACTAAGAAAACAAAAATTGCTTTAGTCGGCAAATATGTTGAATTACATGATGCATATCTTTCAATTGTTGAATCATTACACCATGCTGGAATCCACAATAGTGCGGATGTAAAAATTGATTGGATTAATGCAGAAGATGTAACAAAAGAGAATGCTCATGAATTATTTAAAGATGCAAACGGTATCTTAGTGCCAGGTGGATTTGGTGGCCGTGGTGTAGAAGGGAAAATCGAGGCTGTACATTATGCTAGAGAAAACAAAGTACCATTTTTAGGAATATGCTTAGGGATGCAATGTGTTGTGATTGAATATGCAAGAAACGTAGCTGGTCTTGAAGGGGCACACAGTTCAGAGCTTGCACCAGATACAACATACCCAGTAATTGACCTTATGCTAGACCAAAAGGATGTACAGGATATGGGTGGAACAATGAGACTTGGAGCTTATCCATGTGTACTCGAAGAAAATAGCAACTCATATAGAGCATATGACCAAAAAGAAATTGAGGAAAGACACCGTCACCGTTATGAGTTTAATAACGAATATAGAGAATTATTAACAAGTAAAGGTCTTAAAATAGCTGGAACATCTCCAGATGGTCGTTTAGTAGAAATCGTAGAGATTGAAGATCATCCTTGGTTTGTGGGTGTTCAATTCCATCCAGAGTTTTTATCTAGACCCAATAGACCGCATCCATTATTCAAAGATTTTGTTGAAGCATCATTAAAAGTACAAGAATAATAGATAGATAACAAAAGAAGTATTGCATGATGTAATACTTCTTTTATTTAACCAAATATATGCAATAAAATAGTATAGATTATTAGAGATAGAATGGATAAATTAATTATTGCATAAAAATAAGATGATAATTTAGTTAAATTTGTTTAAAAATCTATAGAAAAAAAGACATAGAGGATTTATAATTTAGTCACATATCTTTATAAATATTTTTAGTAAGTCTAATAAAAAGGTTTATACTCAATTACTGCTAAGAGGAAAATGGGAGGGTAAAATGTTTACAGTTAATAAAGAAATTCAACTTGAAGATCTTGGACAAGGGGTTAGTAGAAAAATGTTATCATATGATAAAAATATGATGGCAGTTGAAGTACACTTTGAGAAAGGTGCTGTAGGTACACCACATCAACATCCACATGAACAAATTGGTTATGTTGTAAGTGGTTCTATAGAATATCAAGAAGAAGGACTAGAAACAAAAGTATTAATTGCAGGCGATAGCTATTATGTAGCGCCTAATAAGGTTCATGGTGTAGTAGCATTAGAACCAACGGTATTATTAGATGTATTTACACCAATGAGAGAAGATTTTATTAAATAGGGCTTTACTAAGATAACGCTTTCTGACTTAAATTGGTTTGTGATAATAAACAAAGGGATTGTCCGCTGAAAATGCGAATAATCCCTTTGATTTTAAAGTCATAAGTTGACTGATATTATTTCATTAAATCTTTTGCTTTCTCAAGTCCGAAGATGATTACGCCACCTAGTAAGAAGAATACAATACTAAATGTAGAGAAACTCATTGGTGGTTGAGGTACTTCTAAAGTAGTAGGTCCCATTACAACAGCATATAAAGAACTGAGCATTAAGCCAAAGATTAAGAAAATAAGTTGAGAACGCTTAGTTTCTAGTAGATGACTGATTACACGAATGCTTGTAAAGGCACCAGCTAATACACCGAGACCAAAACAGAATAGTAATGGGAATGGTGAGAAATCAAAGCCTAAAAGTGTTTTGATTCCAGCAATAATTGGTGCATATAGACCAAAGATTAAAAGTAATGTCGAACCTGAAATACCTGGAAGAACCATGGCTGAAATGGCAATCATTCCAACGAAGAACATGTAAATAGCCATGCCAATTGAAAAGTGATTGATAGACATTGAAACGCCGCCACCATTTGAAACAGGGTTAAAGTAAGTAATAAGTGCAACAATTACTATCCCGATAATTGCATAAACAATGTGCTTAGAGTTCCCTTTGATGGTTTGTTTTTCTTCACGGTAAATAATAGGTAGTGAGAATAAAATAAAACCTAAAAATAGAGAACTAATATTATAGATATGTGTTTCAAATAAAGAAGCAATGAATAGAACAGATAAAAGGAAACCACCTACCCATCCAATGCCTAGTTTTAATAGGAAAATGAGTGCTTTCTTTTTCTCTTCCATAGAGTTTCTTGAAACTAAACTATTAATAGAATTAATAAATTCAGAGTAGAAACCCATTACAAAGGCAACTGTTCCACCTGAAACACCAGGAACACTATCGGCAAAAGCCATAACCATACCCCTGATAATGTTTAAAATAAGCATAGTAAACCTCTCCTACAATATGAATTATTAGTAAATTTATTATTTTACAGTAAGAAAAGTATATAAGACAAGCTAAAAAAAAACAAGGAAAAAATAGAGAATATCTATAAAATATAAAATAAATAAGATATATGCATATAGTTAATATAAAAGTAGAACAAAGTAATAATAATAAAAAAGATAATACCTATTTTTATGATGGCAAGAGCTGTTTTAGGTAACTGACTAATAAGGTGCATGATTAAACAAGCTGGAATAATTATTTTGATGATGAGAGATGCAATAGGATAAGATACTATTGGTGCCATGATAGGGTTAAACTCATAGAAATAACCAGTTTTTAGAAATGTATAAGTAAATAAGAGGTCGCTGCAGTTAAGAAAATAGGCAAAGAGGCAAAGTATAGTAAATATTTTAAGTAATCTTGAAGAAGGACGTATGGAAGACGTATTTGAAAGATTGTAATCGTTCATTATTGGGACTCCTTTCTAACAGTAAATAATATATTTTTTTAAGTATAGACAATAAAGGATATTTTTATAATGAAATGATATAAAAGAATAGAAATGACAAGAAAAGTAAAAAATATAGTAGCATAAAAATGAGGTGTTCTAATGAAAAAACACAGTAAAAAAGTTGGATTTGAAGATTGGTATATTAGATTAGTAGACGCTAAAGGCGAGAAAATAGTAAGCTGTAATATGCGCCTTAACAAAATAGGTAGTAGTATGCAGGGGAGTCTTAAATGCACATATGATATAGGTGAAAGGAAAGGGAGTATTTCTGTTTCTGTTACAGATGTTATGAGTGATGAGACAAGTGTGCATTTGGGACAAAGTGTCATTAATAAAGAAAATATTATATTAGATGTACAAAATGCAGAAGGTGCTTTAAGTGGGCATTTAGAGCTAGAACATGTAGTGGATTTAAATAAATCCTTTTTACAACCAGGCATGATGGGGATTTATAAATATGTACCATTTATGGAGTTCTATCAAGAAGTAGTTGTATTAAGAGCATCGACAGTAGGTGTTATTAATGTAGATGGAGAAGAAGTTGACTTTACAGGTGGTAGTTGTTATATCCAAAAACAATGGGGAAGTAAGTTTCCTAATATATGGGTATGGGCACAATGTAGTGGATTTGATGATGCCAATGACACAACACTTACATTAGGTATTGCAAGATTAAAAGTGCTATTTAACTATTATACAGCTTTTACGATTCCTGTTTATTACAATGACCAAGTTGAGATATTCTCAAATTATAATGGAGGCCAGATTGCTAAGTTGTATCGTTACAAAGGATACGTACATCTAATTGTTACTCAGAAGGATAAATTATTAGATGTAAAAATTTATGGTAGAGATGAATTTGAATGTATATCTTCTAAAGAAACACATGGAATTCGTGATGTTTATGAATGTGATAAAGTGAAGATGGAAGTGAAGATTTCAGAGAAGGGCAATATGCTTTGGGAAGGCACAAGCTTAGGTTGCCATATAGAAATGGGAGGAAATACGTCTAAATTAAAATAAACCCACATAATGTAACTATATGAAGGGAGGAGTATTATGCTAGGAATAAAAAAACAATTAATCAAAAGCATGATTAAATTAGAGGTGGTAGGAAATGCACCAGGTAAGCTCCAAATATATGTTGCACAAATAAAAAAGATAGAAAATGAGTATAAGCATTATCAAGTGTATGCGGAGCATGCAATTGAACTTCTAAAAGGCGTTCAAGATTTGGATGTGGATTATATGAAAGGTATTGTGACCATTAATTATGACCAAAATCAAGTCAATGCACAACGGATTTATAAATGGATTCAAATGATGATTGATATGGGACTTGATTATTATGATGAGTTCAAACCTATGTGGGAAGCCGATGGTGATGATGATCAAAAGGTTGAAGCTATCTGGCAACAGATTAAGCCAATATTAATATCTGCTATGGCAAAACTGTAAAGTGGAAAATAAAGCTTTGATAGTTTTTGAACTGATAGTTGTCAAAGCTTTATTTATGGCATAGAATTTAGGATGAATAGCTTAAAGTACAAAGGTTAAAGGAGTTCATTAAATGATAGGAATTATTGGTGCAATGGATGAAGAGGTTATCTCTGTAAAAAGAAGAATGCACGTTACTGGGCAAAGAGAAATAGCTAGTATGGAATTCTTTATTGGCACAATTGGTGAAAAAGAAGTGGTTACAGTACAAACTGGCAGTGGTAAAGTTCATGCTGCAGTATGCACACAAATCTTAATCAATCTTTTTGATGTAGAATATATCATTAACACAAGTTTTGCAGGTGGATTAAATCCAGATTTAAATATTGGCGACATTGTTGTGGCAAGTGATATTATAGAGCAGGGTGATGAGGTATCAGTTAATCAGAAATTAGTTAATATGACTAAATCAGCAGCAGAGAAATTAAAAGGTAATCACAAAGTATTTGTAGGCCGTATTTCAAGTGATGATGAATTTATCTGCAGTATGAGAGTGGAAAAAGATATCTACACACCTTTTACAGCTTATTGTGCAGATATGGAAGGTGCAGCAATTGCGCATACATGTTTCTTAAATCAAGTTCCATTCGTTGCAATCAGAACAATTTCGGATAAAGCCAATCCAAACGAAGAGATTAAATTTGAGGATTTTGTTGATGAGGCATCAAGAAACATAAGTAGAGTAGTTGAAAGTCTTGTAAATGCATTATAAGACTTCAAGTAAGCTTGTTTAAAATTGATTTGGATAGGTAATTCTATAAATAGAATTTTAGAAATAAGAATGTTCCCTAATGGATAGATGATTAATCTAGCAGAGGGAACATTTTTGTATAGATAAATAAATTAAGAATCATACATAGTCATTGTAAACTTCTTGTAACGATTATGAGGAGGTGCCACTATAGGTTAAAGGCGAAAATGATTTATGTTTATACATAGTTAATGGTCATAAACATGAAAGAAGCTTAGTATGAATAATTGCAGTGGAAAGTTCGGGTATCTTTATAAATATAAAATAATGGGTTTGTAATATTTGGAAAAATGTTTATACTATAGATAAACAAGTTAAGTATTATATTTCTTTAGAGTAAGTAATTATAAAAAATTAGGATTTTGTGTACCGAATCTAAGGGATGAGTAGGGAGTATGTTTATGAAGCAAGTTATGAAGTGGTTGATAGTTTCGGTTATCGTATATGTAGTGAACATAAGCTATCATGGGGAGAGACTTTATGCAATGATTAATGAGCCAATTAGTGGCAGTAAAATAGTACCCTATTCAATTTCTAATTTAAATTTTGGAATCAATATATCAGCTATTAAGGAAACAGATGATCAGATTAGTAAAATTAAAGCACTAACTTTTAGAATAGAAACGAAGCCGATATTGGAAACACATGAATACTCAGTGGTTTTTGAAGAAGTATCCGGGCAAATAATAGCTCAAGTAGGTATATTGAAATGCACACAAATAGATTCACAAGGTTTGAAGAAGTATCAATATGATGCCAAGCTAAGTAAGCAATGCATGGTAACATGTGGAAAGGATTATATTGATATTAAATGTATGGGAGACTGGTTGGAGTTGGAGGATTTTAAAATAGTAGTCTATTTGAAAACAAAGGATATTCTAAAAGAATCAGAAGTTATATCCATAGATAAGTATGAGGAATGTATGATGCAAAATACTTTAAAGTTTAGAGTAAGCCATATGTATTTAGACGCAGAATATCAATTACCAGTTATTCAGGGGGAAACAAATGAAGTCATTGGGTACGAAACGGTAGAAAAAAGTATTTGGTTACCAGACACAGAAATAGAAACCCAATATTCAAAGTTGGCCAGGGTTATATAAAATAGTTAATTTTATATAGTGAGAATAGCGATATAATAACTTTATATCAATATAAACTTTTCTGAAAAGTAAAAATATGGTAATATCGATATAGAATATTTGGGGAGGGATTACATGCTGATTACACTATTTGCATTTGAAATCATCTTAATCGGACTCACTATGTTTACAACTCGTATGGTCGAGCACAAGTTTTACAGTATAGAAGCTAGTCTTGGTATGTATTGTAATAAAAGGACTTATAAAACAAAAGCAGATATTCGCTTTATTGAAATGATGATAGAAGAGTATAAGCGTCTTTGTAGTGATACGGATGAAGAGCCGGAGTTAGCAAGTGCAATTAGTTTAAAATTACATAAAGAATATATTGGTCGATTTAGTTATATGTCAGTAATGAATATCGCTAATAAAACAAAATATTTAATGTGGGGAATTTTTGTAGCTGAAGTTTTGATTGCTTGGATTAATCAGGAGGCGAGTAAGGGAAGGGTATTGGTTATTATATTCTCTAGCCTGCTGCTAACTGTTATGATGTGTTTTTATAGTATTGTTAAAGGATTAAATGAAAAACAAGAAACATTAATAGATGAAGTGATACATTATATTAGAAATGTTTATCCTATGGAAATTAGAAAACAAAAGAAACTAGAACAAAAAAATATTGCTGACAATTATAAAAAACAAAATACTACAAGTATAGATGAATTAGATAGTGTAAAACCAATGGTTAAAGAGTTGCATGAATTAGAGCAATCTAATCCAATGCAAGGAAATAAAGTGATTCAAATAGCACAAAAAGAAAATCAAAGAAAGAGTACAACAGATAAGCCAAGGTCTTCTATCTCTCAAAAAAGTTTGGAGCTTAGTGCTAAAGATATTGCTCAGCTATTAAAAGACTTGTAGAGGGGAGAGCCTAAAGACTTTCTTTTTTGCTTGATTTTGATTAAATAAGGTAAAAAATAATGAGAAAGAATTACAGATATAGCAGATAATTTAGCATAAAAAACAAATTGCTAAAGTTAATTGAACAAATTTTTAGTCTTTTGAAATAAATTAGTGTTTTAATCATTACAAGATTGAATTATAATAGAATATGAAAAAAGAATTTAAACCTGTCAAAACTTAGGAGGTTGGATGATGAGTAAGATTACAATTGATTACTCTAAAACTGGAGTACAATCACATGAAGTAGAATACTTTAAAGAACAGATTGCAGTAGCACATAAAATGTTACATGAAAAAACTGGTGCAGGAAATGACTTTCTTGGTTGGGTAGACTTACCAGTAGACTATGATAAAGATGAATTTGCACGTATTCAAAAAGCAGCAGATAAAATTAAAAATGATTCAGATGTACTAATTGTTATTGGTATTGGTGGATCATATCTTGGTGCAAGAGCTTGTATTGATGCATTAAGTCATACATTCTATAATGCTTTATCAAGTGAAAAACGTAAGACGCCAGAAATTTATTATGTAGGAAATAATATTTCAGGAACATATTTAAGTGATTTATTAGATGTTTGTGAAGGAAGAGAAGTAAGTGTTAACGTTATTTCTAAATCTGGAACAACAACTGAGCCAGCAATTGCCTTCCGTGTATTTAAAAAATTCATGGAAGATAAATACGGAAAAGAAGAAGCTAAAAAACGTATCTTTGCTACAACAGATAAAGCTAAAGGTGCACTTCTTACATTAGCAAAAGAAGAAGGATATGAAACATTTGTTATTCCTGATGATGTAGGTGGACGTTTCTCTGTTCTTACAGCAGTAGGTCTTCTTCCAATAGCAGCAGCAGGAATTGATATTACTGAGCTTATGAAAGGTGCAGCTGATGCAAGAGATACTTATAGCAATCCAAATGTAGAAGAAAATGCTTGCTACCAATATGCAGCAGTTAGAAATGCACTTCTTAGAAAAGGTAAAACAACAGAAGTAATTGTAAACTATGAACCATGCTTACAATACTTTGGTGAATGGTGGAAACAATTATATGGTGAAAGTGAAGGAAAAGATGGTAAAGGATTATATCCATCATCTGTTAACTTCTCAACAGATCTTCATTCATTAGGTCAATACATACAAGAAGGTCAAAGAATTTTATTTGAAACAGTCCTTAATGTAGAAAGTCCAAGAAAAAATGTAACACTTCAAGAAGAAGCAACAGATTTAGATGGACTTAACTATTTAGCAGGAAAGACAATGGACTTTGTTAATAAACAAGCATACCAAGGTACACTTCTTGCTCATGTTGATGGTGGTGTACCAAACGTAGTGATTAATTTACCAGCAATTGATGCGTATAATATGGGAGCACTTATTTACTTCTTTGAAAAAGCATGTGGTATTAGTGGATACTTATTAGGTGTTAATCCATTTAATCAACCAGGTGTAGAAGAATATAAGAAAAACATGTTTGCTTTACTTGGTAAAAAAGGTTTTGAAACTTTAAGAGATACTTTATTAGAGAGACTTAAAAAATAATACTGTATTTAAAGATGGCTATTGTACTACAAAGTATAGTAGCCATTTTAACTTTTTATATAAAAGGGAGGCTTTAATAAATGAAATAATGTAGTCATAGAGGTAAGTTGTTTGATATAATGAGCAAATAATATGTTCATAAAATACAAGTTAGAGTCGTTTAATAATAAGAAAGGAAAAAGATATGGATGGTGAACAAAGAAGACAAGCAATTTTAAGTCTCTTAACAGGACAAGAAAAACCTATTAGTGGAACCTATTTAGCTCAGACTTATCATGTAAGTCGTCAGGTGATTGTTCAAGATGTGGCATTACTACGAGCAAAGGGCTATGATATTTTAGCAACTGCAAGAGGGTATATTCTAAATGAAGAAAATAGTGTGATGTACCAAAGAGTGATACTTGTTAAGCATACAGAAAACGAAACAGAAGATGAGCTAAATACAATTGTTGATAATGGTGGACGTGTTCGAAATGTTATTATCTTGCATCCTATTTATGGAGAGCTTGTAGGAGATTTGATGCTTAAAACAAGAAGAGATGTGAGAGAGTTTGTTCGTAAAATGAAAGAAACAAAATCAAGCCAGCTATTAAAACTTACAGATGGAACACATATGCACACCATTGAGGCAAGTTCTACTAGTGAGTTAGATATTATAGAAGAAGAGTTAAAAAGTAAAGGTTATATTGCAGGGACTGTTAATGAGAGATAACAGTCTCCATTTTTTTTGTGTAAAAATAATTTATTGACTAGTGACATGACAGGTGCTATATTTGTGTAATAATAAATCACAATGGAGGAGATAGAAGTGGAGCATCAAAAGATAGGAAATACATACATAAAGAAATTTATAGATCGTTATCTCATTAAGGGATTAAGTGGAATGGCGTTAGGTCTGTTCTCAACCTTACTTGTAGGAACAATTTTAAAGCAAATAGGGAGTTTTATACCTGATTTGAGGATAGGCCAATTGTTGATTATGTTTGGCACACTGGGAACCGTTATGACAGGCGTAGGAATAGCGGTTGGGGTAGCACATCAGCTTGGTGCTAGCAAGCTAGTACTTTATTCTAGTATTGTAAATGGATTAGTAGGAGCATATGGTGCTAAGTTAGTAGCAGGAACAATGATTGTAGGAACAGAAATTGTATTATCTGGACCAGGAGACCCAATGGGAGCATTTATAGGAGCAGTAATAGGGGTAGAGATTGGAATGCTTATAGCAGGAAAAACGAAGTTAGATATTTTATTAACACCTGCTATAACTATTTTATCAGGTAGCACAATTGCTTATTTAATAGGACCATCTTTATCAAGGTTTACAACATTTCTTAGTCAATTAATTGAGAGTGCGATGACCTTGCAACCTTTCTTGATGGGAGTTGTGGTATCAGTAGTAATGGGGATATTTTTAACATTGCCTATATCCTCAGCGGCAATTGGGGTTATATTAAATCTTTCAGGAATTGCTGGTGGTGCAGCAACAGCTGGATGTACAGCCCAAATGATAGGATTTGCTGTAATGAGTTATAAGGAAAATAAAGTGAATGGGTTAATTGCACAGGGACTAGGAACATCTATGTTACAGATGCCTAATATCATCAAGAATCCGAAAATATGGATTCCACCTATTTTAGCAAGTGCCATAACAGGACCTATTGCGACAGTGATATTTGAATTAGAAAATGTGGCGACAGGCTCAGGGATGGGAACCGCTGGTTTAGTAGGCCCACTGCTGATGTGGCAAGCAATGAGTGATAAGGGCGTTAGCACAGGCCCACTTATGATTGAGATTCTACTTGTATGCTTTGTTTTACCAGGGTTATTAACTTACTTATTTGCTGAAATACTACGCAAGATTAATTGGATTAAACCAAATGATTTGAAACTAGATTTGTAATAAATAATTTAAGAAAAATGTTTATAATACCTCCAGAGGCAGTACTTAATACCAGAGGAAATCGTGTCAGCCATTTTCATGACGAGTGATAGTCTAGTATTTTGTAAAATAACCATATTCATCAGGCTACTAAAATTGACAATACCTGTGATATGAAAATGTCCTACTGGAGGTAATTCTTTATCCACACCTGCACCAGGTTTAATAGAACCTTCTCCTAAAGTAAGACAACCGACATTTTGGGCAGCACCTAAACAGGCATCAATCGCCATAACGAGGGCGCATGGATGTCGTTTTAAAATGGTTAGTAAGGTATCTTCTAAGTTTTTTGCATGAACAGGTTCGTCTAGGGTGCCATATACTGTCACTTTCTTATAAGGTAATTCATGAAGTTTGTAGCCGACCAATGGACCTAAACTGTCTCCTGTTGCTCTATCTGTGCCGATACAAACAATAACCAATTCATCGTTGTGCCTTGGCAAATAAGTTGTTAGATATTTTGAGAGATGCTCACAAAAAAGGCTTAAGTGATTACTCTCTTCCACGTTGATATAAGTAGGGGCAACGTTTGATTCTACATTCATATTTCTCACCACTTTCTCATTCTCTTATAAGTTTTTCCATTTTTTTGCCTGTTTATTTACATTTATTTAGAAAAATATTTTACAAATAATGGTAAAAAACAAAAAAAGTAAAATATGATAAAAAAAACTCATTAAAAAAATTGAGATACTCGACACCAAACATTAAAAAATTAAAAAGTAATATAGTATCCTAATGGAAATGGATAAAAATGGAAAGGGGATACTATATATGGGAAAGGTAAGTTATAGACCAAAGCGAAATCAGAATAAAAGCGATCTTAGAAAACAACATGATAGAAGAAACGAGACTATAGATATATCAGAACAAATGTCTGTGGACATGCCTATGGTAAATGATGAAATAGTAGAAGTAGATGAACCAGTAATATCTAAAATATCCGTTTCAAGCAATAAGAAAAATCAGCACAAACTAGATAGTATTAAAGTAGTTGGAGATTTGGACTGTGAATATCATGTATATATAGAGGATTATGTGTACACCTATTTATACCAATTAGCAGCAGCTGATTTAACAGAAGAAAGTTCTGCCGTATTAATAGGTGAAATTTTTGCTGATAGTAAAGAAGCTATCATACGAGGTGCTATACCTATAGATATGGATAAGCTAGATGAAAGTGCACAATGGATTGATATAAATGCTGTTGAAGAAATCGAATCGCAAAGAAAAAGTTATTTTGCAGATCAAGACATTATTGGATGGATGCATATGCAACCTGGCTATGGCACCATGTTAACTATGAAGGAATTGAGGGAGCATGAAAGTGTATTTGAAGGAAATGGTACGATTTGTATGCTCATTGATGCCATTAATAAAATTGAAACACTTTTTGTCTATGAAGATGATGAGTTAAAAGAACAAACTGGCTATTGCATGTATTATGAAAGAAATGAAGAAATGCAGCAATTTATGTTGGACAATCCATTTTCTAGCAGTGTGAAGGAAGAAATGAAAGATACTGTAGTTAATCAGTTTAGAGAGATAGGTAAGATTAGAAAAGCTGAGTATAATCAAAGAAAGAATTTAAATCTAACAGTTATGGCTGCAAGTATTATTTTAATTGCATTAACAGCTATTATTGTAAAAATGAATGATCAAAAAGCTTATGTGGATGTTTCTAAAAATCAAGAAATTGCAATGAGCAATAATAGTATGAATGCTGATGAAGTAGCAAATAATTTATTGACTCAGGTAGATCTAGGCCAAGTAAATACGGATGCAAGTGGTGTGGAAAATGTTCAATTGGTTGATAATTTAGAATCTAGTAAAGAAGATGGTAGTATAGAAAATAGTTTGCTAGAAAATGCAGATGTAGATGCTGCTAATAGTGAAAAAGAAATTAATACAGAAAATTTAGCAAATATGGAGCAAGTTGCTGAGGAAAATAAAGCAGAGAATAGTGAATATACAGTTTATACAGTACAATCAGGAGATACATTAGCAGACATATGTTATAAAGAATATGGTAGTGCTGAAAGATCATTAGAAGTAGCAAAGTTTAATGGTTTATCTAACACAAATGAATTGTTTGTTGGTCAAGAGCTTAAAATACCTAAATAGAAAAATGACAAAATTTTTCATACAAATAACGACCAAAAGAGTGTATGATATTTAAGTAGGTATAGTTTTAAGATTTGGGAGGTAGTGATGTGGAAAGAGGCCCGCTTAAATGTTTATTTGTATCGAGTGAGGTAGCACCATTTGCAAAAACTGGAGGTTTAGCGGATGTTATAGGTGCCCTTCCTAAAAAACTTAGGGAGCAAGGAATCGATGCAAGAGTCGTTATGCCATATTATAGTAAAATGCAGAATCAGTTCTTTGACCATGATAGTCACTTTTTAACGAGTTATGATGTTTATTTAGGATGGCGTGTGCAAGGAGTAGGTATTTACTACGACGATACTATTATGCCAACATATTTTTTAAAGAGTGATACATATTTTTCAAGACCTGAGTTATATGGTTATCAGGATGATTATGAACGTTTTGCATTTTTCTGTAAGGGTGTTTTAGAGATGCTACGACATATAGATTTTATACCGGATATCATACACTGTAATGATTGGCAAACCGGTCCATTATGTTTGCTTTTAAAAGAAATGTATAGTAAAGATACTTTCTTCTCTAAAATAAAAACAGTTTATACCATTCATAATATGAAGTATCAAGGATTATTTGGGAAAGAAGCTTTAAATGTATTAGATTTGGGTAATGATTATATGACACCAGAAAAAATAGAATATCATGGCGCAGTAAGTTATATGAAAGCAGGTTTATTGTATTCGGATAAAATTACAACAGTAAGCCCAACCTATGCTGAGGAAATTAAAACATGCGAATATGGGTGTGGATTAGATAGGTTACTGGGTGATAAGCTCTACTACAAAATTCAAGGAATACTTAATGGTATAGATTATGAAGTATATAATCCACAGAATGATCCATATATTTACAAGAACTATACATGGCGCTCGATTAAAAGAAAACAAGAAAATAAAAGTAAATTCCAAGAAGAGTATGGTCTAGAACAAAAAGACAGTATGTTGATTGGGATTGTATCTAGAATTACAGATCAAAAGGGTTTTGATTTAATGAAGGATACAATTGAAGATATGTGGGTAATGGATGAAATTATGCAAATGGACGTGCAATTTGTTATTTTAGGGACAGGCGAAAAAGAATATGAAGATATGTTCAAACATTTTGCATATAAATATCCAAAACGGTCCAATATCTTTTTGACATTCAATGAACCACTTGCACAAAAGATTTATGCAGCTAGTGACGTCTTTTTGATGCCCTCCTTATTTGAACCTTGTGGGCTAGGCCAGCTTATTGCTATGCGATATGGAACAGTTCCAATTGTTAGAAAAACGGGTGGTCTTAAAGATACAGTGATACATTATAATATGCAAACTAAAGAGGGAACAGGATTCGAATTTGAAGAATGTTCAGGTTACTGGATGTATAAAAAGATCGAAGAGGCATATACATACTATAAAGAATACCCAGATCATTTTAAACAAATTCAATTAAATGGCATGAAAAAAGGATTTGCATGGGATGATGCAGCAAAAAAATATTATGAAATGTATAGCACCATGATTTAGATTATAGTGAATAAAAATACTGAGGGACTAAGATGAAGAAAAATTATCTTAGTCTTTTATTGTTTTTCATAAACAAGCTTTGAAATATGTATAGGAGTGGTGTATGATAAATTGAATGTATTGATATAGAATAGGAGGAAACTTGATAGTGGAACTCTTAAAAAAACAAGAGCGTAAGTGGACCAATATCATACTTATTATTATAACTTTAGCTATAATCGGCTATGTAGCATATATAAAAGGATGGATTCATTTTGGTAGTAAGCAGGCTATTGCGTTACAAGCAACTCAAGAATTACTTAAGATTAATGTAAAAGATAAACCATATGTAGGTGTCAACAAGAAACAGATTTTTCATGTGACAAGAGATGGGATTACAGCATATGGATTAGAAGGCGATGAAATTTGGCGAGATACATTTAGTTTCAATAATTTTGTTGTCATGCAGAAAGAACCATACATTGCGATTGGTTCTAAAAATGGACAAGCTGTTCACGTATTTAATGATAAAGGAAAGCAATATGAGGTACCAAGCACATATCCTATTGTATACTTCTCGATTAATGAAGCTGGTGGTTTAGTTACAATAGCTAATAATGATAAAAGTTATATTATAACTGCATATAACGAGTTAGGTGAAAAGTTATGTGGAAGAACAACATTTGTAAAAGAACATGGATATCCTTTAGTGGCAGAATTATCACCAGAAAATAAGAAACTGATTATGAGTTATTCCAGCGTAGATGAACCTCAAGTTGTTTCGCGTGTATATTGTATGGATGTTAATGATTTAAATGAAGAAATATTAGATAATGTAGAATACGGTCGTGAGCAAAATAACAACTTAGTATACGAGATTGAGTTTATTAGCGAGGATACATGGGTATCTATAGGTGACAAATTAATTGTTTGGTACGATATAGAAGGAAATGAATTAGGACAACAACAAAAGTTATCACTTGTTTTTGTGCCATATCTTCATACAATGAGTCAATATGGATTAGGTTATATGCCGATGATTATAAGTGAAAAGCCAACACAAAATATTGTGCATAGACAAGATGAGTTAGCGTATTTCAATCATTTGGGAGAAAAAACTGTTTCAATTGATTTAGAAAGTGGAGTTGAATCTATTTATGCAGATGGCGATGGCGTTGTCATTCAGAATGGTAATGTGTTTAAAGGTTATAATAAATTGGGAAATATAGTATTTGAATATACAGCAGGTACAGATGTAAATAAGGTAATCTACATATCTTCCATTAAAAAAGGTATTGCGATTAATAAAGAAAGTGTACTGCTATTAACACCTAAAAGGGGAGGAGAATAGGTGTGATTGATTTAATCATTCTCGTTATAATTCTAATTTTTGCATTAATAGGATATAAAAAAGGGCTTATTAAGGAAATTATAACACTTGTAAGTTCTATTATGGCATTGGTGGTAGCTTTTATCATCTATCCAGCTATTAATGCAATTTTAAAAGTAACAGCTTTGTATACAGTAATTTACTCAGGTGTGCTAGAGAAAGTGCAAATTATTGACTTTGGAAAAGGACTTCAGTCCCAAGGAAAAGCAATTATTGAGAATATAACATGGCTACCAAGTTATTTGACAGAGCAAATTGCAAGTAATAATAATACAGCTATGTATGAAATGTTAGGTGTACACACAATACAAGAGTATATAAGTACCTATATTACAGATATGATTATTGGACTAATTGCAATATTGGTGACCTGGTTCTTGATAAAAGTAGCGCTTGTATGGGTATTAAGAATAATGGGTAGTATTATAGAACATTTACCTATTATTTCAGGATTTAACCATATAGGAGGATTGATAGTAGGAATATTTAAAGGTGCATTAACGCTATCAATAATTGTATTAATAGTACCATTGTTTATCACAATTCCTAGCTTAAGCCATATAGGTGAAAGTTTAGAAATGAGTTATTTGGTAAGATGGTTTTATGAAAATAACTTAGTAATATGGCTATATAACTACTTTATACAATAACCTAACAATTAAAAGATGAAAATAAGAAGGCGAAATTAAATGAAAACAATCATTTAATTTCGCCTTTTTATATGGCTATCTTGTAGAGCATACTTATTTAAAGTAAAATGGCCAGAGAAGGATAGGGGTATAGGAAATAAGGTTATGGAAGAATAAAGGTATAGAGGATAGAGAATAAGGTTATTGAAAGATAAGGATATGGGGAGTAGATATATAGGTGAAAGGAATTAATAGAGATAGAGTATGATAGAGCTATAAATTAATAAAAGATAGATAGAAAAGAAAAGTGATGCATGATGAAGTAATAAGATATAAGGAAGGGAGTAAGAGTAAGATGGCAAGCACCTGTATAAGATAAAATAGTTTTTCCTACAATAAAAAGTAAAGAATAGTAGGGGAAAAAAGGTGAATAATACACTTAGAAAAAGAAAATGAAAAAAATAATAAAAAAGTAGTTGACGATTGTTAAGTTACATGATAATATAATATTCGTCGCTGAGGGCGACAAACAAATGAACTTTGAAAACAAAATAGTAACCATAAAACCAGTCGATTCATTAAGTTTCTTTTATAGAAACAAATGAGTACAAACTTCGAAAGAAGTTTTT
>JAGAVZ010000273.1 GCA_017941635.1 Cellulosilyticum sp. | reverse complement strand
TCCCTGTGAACCTTCCCAATTCATTTTATAGTGAGACATTTTTGTCCCCACTTTGATGTTTGCGTCCCACATCACCTATTTTAGCCAAAAATTATACCTTTATCAATACTTTTTGCTTATTTATTGTTTTTATTACAAATCTACCAATAACTCTTTTGATTTATAAAAAAGGGATGCCACTTCGGACATCCCTCAAGGTATTGATATTAGTATATATTGAATAAAATTTAGTTTGCTGCTAATTCAGCCTCTAACATTTCATGTTCATCAAATAACACGCCTGCGATATTACAAGCATGATCTGAGATGCGTTCCACATTACTGATAACATCTAAGAAAATAACTCCTGCAATTGCATCACATGTGTTATTTGCTAAACGTTTCATATGTTTTGAACGTAATTTAATTTCCATAGCATCTACAGTATCTTCTAATATTAACGCTTCTTTTGTTAAAGCTTCATCTGACTTCTCATAAGCTTCTAGAGAAATTACTAAGCATTTAAGCGCTGTATCTGTCATGGCTCTTAATTCAGTTTGAGCGTTTTCTGATAAGTGTTTATCTTCACTGATAAGAGATTGTGCAAGCTCTGCAATATTTTCTGCATGATCACCTACACGCTCGATATCGCTTACCATATGGAAAAGCTTTGTAATCGTTGCATGTTCTTCTGAAGAAACATGCAAATTACTTAATTTTACCAAATAGTGATTGATATCATGTTGTAACTTATTGATTGTCTTTTCAGTATTAAGCACTTCTTCAATCTTTGCTTCATCTCTAGTGAACAATGCTTCAATAGAAGTCTCTGCGTTCTTCATAGCGATTTGACCCATACGAACGACTTCTTTTACTGCATTTTCTACAGCAAATGATGGTGTTTCTAAGATACGTTCATCTAAATGCTGTAATTCACTTGCATCTGCTTCGTTTCCATGGTCAGGAATAAGTCTTTCAGCAATTTTTACTAAAAGTCCAGCAAATGGGAATAACATAATTGTATTAACAACGTTAAAGATAGTGTGTACCACACTGATTTGTGTCACATCAATTGGTAATGCTCCAATCTGTGGGATAAAGAATTTGAATGCTACAATCCCAACCACCGCAAAGATGGCACTTCCAATAAAGTTGAATAAGAAGTGCATTGCTGCTGCTCTCTTGGCATTTTTAGATGCACCCATACTTGATAAAATTGCTGTAATACAAGTACCAATATTTTGTCCTAAGATAATATAAATTGCAGAATCCCATCTTACAAGACCTACGATTGCTAATGTTTGTAAAATACCAACAGAAGCCGAAGAACTTTGGATAACTGCTGTTACACCAGCCCCTGCTAAGATTGCAAGGAATGGATTATTTCCTAATACAACGAATAAGTTTTTCATTGCATCTAACTGCGCAAGTGGTTTTGCTGCATCTCCCATCATATCTAGACCAAGGAATAATCCCCCGAAACCAAATAAGATTTGCCCAATATGTTTAACTTGTTGTTTTTTGCAAAAACTAATCATAATGACACCAATAATAATACAAATTGGTGCTAATACGGATGGTTTTAAGAAGCTTGTCCATTCACCAAGTGAAACAATCCACGCTGTTACAGTTGTACCAATATTGGCACCCATAATAACGCCTACTGCTTGTTTTAGTGACATCAAACCGGCATTTACAAAACCAACCACCATAACTGTTGTAGCTGATGAACTTTGAATTAATGCTGTTACTGCTGCTCCAACAAGTACCCCTAAAAATGGATTACTTGTAAGTGCCCCAAGTAAATTCTTCATCTTGCTACCAGCTGCTTTTTGTAAACCTTCGCCCATATACTCCATACCAAATAGGAAAAGACCAAACCCTCCTATAAAGCTGAGAGCTACATTGAGCCAATCAATTTCATTCATGTCTTGCCTCCTAGCAATTTTTACAGTCAGGCTTCATTTTAACATTATCTTTTTTTCTAGACAAGACAAAATTTGTATTTATTCATATATGTTTTTTTTACCAACCTCTATCTTATTAACTTCCACTTGTCCTTTCTCTTCTTTTTACAACTGCCTATAACCATATGTACGATACACTATTTTCCAATAATTCACCTTTACTCTTCCATACTTTTTATGCTGAACCTTGCATAAGTACTGATAGATTTCATCTAGTTGTTTTATATGCTCTTCTTGAATTTCTTTTTTGCTATATCTTGTCCTACTATAGATTTCAATGAAACTTTCTATAGGTATGGTTTCATCCGAACACGTTCTTGTTCGCTCTTGAAATTGTAATAAAGTCTCTCCTGGTTCTAGAGTAAATCCCTCTTTTCCCAACAAGTAGACTATTTCCTTAAAACGCAGTTTATATTGTTGCACTAAGGTCGCCTTCTTAAATTTCATACTATACTGTGCATTTTTCAAAAACAAAACAATAATGACTAGTCCGATTACACCACCTACGATATCCAAAACAAAACTCATATAGTTTCTCTTTTTTCCTTGTTCCTGTGTTATTTCGTTAGATCCTTCTGGTAATTTGCTAGATACTATTCCTACTGTTTCTGATTCTAATTCCTTTTCTACTAGTAATGTTTCACTTGCCTGATTCTTATAGTTTTTCCAAGAGATATATTCCTCATTTTCATAACCTGCTGAAGGTTCAAATCGAATCCAACCAATTCCTTTAAAATAAGCCTCAACCCATGCATGCGCTTTTTCAGCACGTACATTATATACCTTGCCCTTATCTAAATCACTATAGTCCATAATAAAGCCTTCTACATATCGAGTTGGAATATCTAGTGTTCTTGCCATTACTGCCATAGCCGTTGCAAAATAGGTACAATACCCTTCTTGATTTTCAAATAAGAAGTAGTCCACAAAATCCTGATTTTCAGGTATCTTTCCTGGTGTCTTCGTATAAGTATACTGTTTCAAATACTGCTCAATTGCTTTTAGCTGTTCATACTGATTTGAGCACTCTTTGGTAACTTCCTTTGTAAGCATGGTGATCCGCTCTGGTAAATCCTCTGGTAAAGTCGTATACTGTGCCTTAATCCTACAACTACGTTCTTCTAATTGAGCAGATAAATTGGACATGCGTAACATTTCTTTTAAGAAGCTTTTTTGTATCACCCCTTGAAACTGACTAAACAATTGTTCTTCCTCTACTTCATTAGTCTCTCCAAAGGAAAACACTTCCATTTTTTCTACGTATGCTTTAAACCATTGACTCGCTGTATTAAGCTCTATAAAATTTGTCTGATAGCTCTGTCCCATTTTTTGTCTCTTAGAAAAAGTAATTCCTGTATTTGTATAGGTAGGCATTCTTCCTTTTATTAAATCTTCAATACTCATCATCATCGCTGGTGCAAATAATGTTTTGGTTCGAATTTGCTCATAAATGACTTTTATCCTATTTGCCTTAATTAAAACTTCATCTTCAAGTTCTAAATTTTCATGAGCCAAACCATAAAGTAACTCATAAGTACTGAGTTTATAATCTTCTAATTCTTCCTCTTCTTCAATATAACTACAAGTCCAGTTTTTGCCTGTATATGTATCTCTATAATTCCCTGCTAAATAGATTGGATGATGGGTTTTTGCTAAGGGTTCAATCTTTAGCATAATGTCATTTCTATTTCCAATATTGCCACCTAGTACATTTTCTCTCTCACCCCCATAAAAATTGAGTCCAAAAGTATCACTTGCACCACCCCATCTAAAGGCTATTTCTGCCCCTACATCCTGTCCCCACTCCAGAACTGCTTCATAGGCATGAATAACCCATTGCCAACTTAAAGACGTTTCTTTTGAAGGTAGTATAATGGCACATGCACTTAATAAAAGACAGATAGGTAAAATGCCCATTGTAACTTTCCAACTTTCATCCTGCTTTCTATGTAAATGTTCTATTAAAACAAGCATCACATAAACACTCAAACAAAATATACTGCCTTTAGAGATGGACATCTGTACAATCCCCATATATAAGAGTATCAAAACGCTTCCAATAGCAAATATGCTTTTGATGTATTTCAATTGATTTCCCACATAACTTATAAGCCCTACAATACTCAAAAGGCTCATTATACCAACCCATATATCATGTTTCTCTTGTGCTTGTCCATTATTAGAGTCTTTTAGGCTAATTAAACCCTCTTTCATCCATTCTACTATAGATTGTTCATAATAATGAGTTCCTAAAGATAGACCTACTATCAAAATCCCTATAAGTATATAGGTAATCGGTTGCTTTTTATAGCGGTCTATCATCCCAAATAACACATGAATAAATACTGAACCGATTAATACAACGAATAATGTGTGTGTTAATCCTAAGCAAGAAGTTATAAGCATACCACATCCTAGTGTAAATAAAGAGCTTCTCATCCAATGACTATGTTGCTTCTTTAGTTGATTCCAATTCACCCTTTTCCGCCCCCTATCTTCCAATGATTTCTTCTAGGGAATCTTCTGGTGTAATGCAGTACACTTGATTACCAGTCATTCGTAGTTTATTTAATACCACTTCTTCCACCTTATTCATTGGATGTTGTACATATAAAATAACAATCTGTTGATTATTGGCTATAGCACTTTGTACACTTACATATAGCTTTTCTGTAATATAGTACGTTACAACAATATAGAAATTCAATTTAGGATTTGTTTCAATATATGTTTCTAGTATATTCTCTATCCCTATACGGCTATTAAAATGTAATTTACTACTCGTATGGTAAAAGTTTCCAAAATCTAATTCGTTTTGAATACTATAACTCTGCAAACCATTTTCTTCATAGATGACTTTGGTACCTATTTTAGCAGCTTGTAAGTAAAAAGAGATTGCCAACACAATTTCCAATACTTTATCCTCTAATGCCAGTTTCTGATATAATGTTCCTTCTGCTGCACACTGTTCCATTACAATAATATTTTCTCTTTTTACCTCTGTGGCAACACGTCTTGTCAGTAGTTCTCCTTGCCTTGCCACTGCCTTCCAATGAATTTGCTTTAAGTTATCCCCAGGTTGATATTTTCTGGTATCACTTTCTAGAAGCATATCCTCCATACTAAAGCTATACAGCGACTTTGGATCTTCGTAGGTTGGTAATATACCAAGATCTTTTAATTCCATAACTTTAGGGAGTACGGTAAGTTCTAAAAACCACATCATAGGAAAAGTTATTTTAAATAAATAGAGAAAATCCATAATCTCTATTTCCTTAACACCTACACTATATTCCCCTCTATAAAAGCATTTTAAGGTTGTGTCTAGTTTCTTTTCATCACCAGGTAGTAAATAATATTCCTTTACCTTATTACTTTCTTCCACCTTACATTGTTCATCATAAAAATTGACTTTAACATATGTAAAAGGAATCCATCCTGGATTTCTAAAAATAACTTCATAAGGTAATAGTTTTCCCTTTTCAACAATCTTACTCGGTGTATGCTGATAAAACTGTAGGCACATATAGACATAAAAAATATAAGCAACGGCCACTACTGGAATGCCTAAGCATAAATAGAATAAAGCATAAGTAATTACTCCCCCTCTTAAGCTGACTAAAATTGTACTACTTAGAAGCAACGCTATATAAGTCATTTGATTCTTTCGCATATAAACTCCCTTCATCGCTTTGACTAATCACATCTCACGTTTATTTCCGAGGAAATAGACTTAGAAAATAGGTACCTTTGTTCTTCCTACAATTTCAGCTAAAACCTTGCTAATGGTCTGCTTATTCATCCTTGCCTCATTCGTTAAGACAAGACGATGACTCAAAACGGGTTCCACCATTTGTATAATATCATCTGGTATCACATAATCACGATTTTCTATGTATGCCTTAGCCTGTGCTGCTCTAACAAGAGCCAAGGTTGCTCTCGGACTAGCCCCTAACACAAGTGATTGGTGTCCTCTAGTTGCTGTAATCAAATGAATAATATATCGAACCAAGTCCTCATGAATTTCTACTTGTTCCACTTCTTGTTGCATCTTACATACTATTTCACTATTGATTACAGCTATATGATTCGCCTGCTCTTTCATTGTATGATTCATCCTGCTAAGTACCATCTCTATCTCTGCTGCTTCTGATGGATAACCCATGGAAAGTTTCATTAAAAAGCGATCTAGTTGAGCCTCTGGTAAATGATAAGTTCCTAAATAATCAATAGGATTTTGGGTAGCAATTACCATAAAAGGTTCTTTTAAAGAATAGGTTACACCATCCACTGTTACTTGTCTTTCCTCCATGGCTTCTAATAAACTAGCTTGCGTTTTAGGTGAGGTACGATTAATTTCATCCGCTAAGACAATCTGACTCATAATTGCCCCTTTACAAAATTCAAACTTTCCTGTTTGCATATTATAAATAGATACCCCTACTACATCACTTGGCAAAGTGTCTGGTGTAAACTGAATACGATTAAAGGTACAATCTGTAGCACCTGATAATGCTTTTGCCAAGGTAGTCTTTCCAACACCTGGTACGTCTTCAATCAACAAATGACCTTTGGCTAATAAAGTAATAACCGCTTTTTGAATTTCTTGTTTCTTTCCCTTTACTTCATTTTCAATATAACCTATTAGTTCCTTTGCATAAGTTCTATACTTCATACAAACCTCCCAAATCCTTATTCATCTCAACTCTATTTTTATGAATTATAGCCAACTTTTTTCATACCTCTATTTATAGCAATCCAATTAATCAACAAAATATTCATACTATTTATACTTTATTAGGCATTCTATCATCTTTTATTTTCTAAAACAACTACTTCTATTTATTTTCTGTTTTATTATCAAAAAAATAATAACCAACCTTAAGGTTGGTTATCATCATCTATTGTAAGAATACGTGTATCATCTAATATAAGTTGTGCAATATTAGCAGCATGGTCTGCAATACGTTCTAGATTACTCACCATATCCAAATAAAGGATCCCTGCAATAGGTGAGCATTGTTCTCTTGCTAAACGTTTCATATGTCTAGAACGTAATTTTTCTTCCAAACGGTCTACTTGCTCTTCTAATGGCAAGACTTCCTGAGCTAATGCCTTATCTTGTCCCTCATAAGCATCAATTGCCTTTGTAAAAGACTCTAGCGCAATGTTTGTCATGCTCTCTAATTCTTTTTCAGCCATCTCTGAAAAACTTAGATTATCATTTTTCAAACCCATAGCTAACTCTGCAATATTATCTGCATGGTCACCTACACGCTCAATATCACTCACCATATGAAAAAGTTCCGTTACTCTGATTTGATCCGCCTCTGACAAACTTAAATTGGCTAGCTTAATTAAATAAGCATTTAATTTTTCTTGTAACGTATTGATTTCTTTTTCTGTCTCAAATACTGCTTTGACCTTTTCTTCATTTCTATTAAACAAAGCTTCTACTGCCATTTGAACATTATTTGAAGCAATCTCACCCATACGTACGGTTTCATCTTTAGCCGTTTGCAAAGCAATATGAGGGGTTTGTAATAAACGTTCGTCTAAAAAGTCATCTTGTTCTCCCTTATTTTTCTCACGTCCCTTAACAAGTGTCTCTGCTAAGTGAACTAATGTATTTCCAAATGGGAATAATAAAATGGTATTTAAAACATTAAATACAGTATGCACAACACTAATTTGAGTCACTGTAATCAATTGGTCTCTTACATCAGGTAGCCATATATTAAACACAACGATTGCAATAAACCCAAATATCACTGAACCAATAAGGTTAAATAAGAAGTGAATGGCCGCTGCACGCTTCGCATTTAAACTTCCACTAATACTAGATAAAATTGCTGTAATACATGTTCCAATATTTTGCCCTAAAATGATATAAATAGCAGAACCCCATGGTACTAAACCTGCCAATGCTAGTGCCTGTAAAATCCCTACTGAAGCAGAAGAACTTTGAATGACAGCCGTTACAACTGCTCCTGTAACAATGCCTAATAATGGATTGTTTCCTAACACCAGAAATAAATTCTTTACCTCTTCTAGCTGACTTAAAGGTTTAGCTGAGGTACTCATCATATCAAGCCCTAAGAATAAACTACCAAAACCGAATAAAATTTGACCAATGGAATTAATCTGCGTATTCTTTACAAACATAATAAGTAGCACACCTGCTACAATAAAAATTGGTGCAAGGACACTGGGTTTAAGAAACTCTGTCCATTCTCCAAGCGCTACAATCCAAGATGTAATCGTGGTTCCAATATTGGCTCCCATAATAACACCTACTGCTTGTTTGAGGTTTAGTAAACCAACATTTACAAAACCCACTACCATAACAGTTGTTGCTGAGGAGCTTTGTATTAGGGCTGTTACACCTGCCCCCACCAAAACTCCTAATAGGCGGTTTCTTGTTAAGGCAGCCAATATGTTCTTCATCTTGCTTCCTGCCGCCTTTTGTAATCCATCTCCCATATATTCCATTCCGAACATGAACAATCCAAAACCACCAATAAAGTTCAATATAAGTTCTGTCCAATCCATTGTTTTCCTCCATATGTTTCTTTTTCCACTAAACTACAGTTAGTATTTCACAAAATAAAGATTTTATAAGTTTCTTATGAAAATATTCCAGTTGTATTGGATAGACAAAACCAGTCATTATTTTACAGCTTATACAAATAATAAACATCAACAATATTATTATAATTATTCACAATATAATTTAGTTAACACTATAAAACTAAATTTACTCTTGCTATAATCCAAATATCTTATATTATATGGAGGTTCAAATGAATTATATTGAAATCAAAGAATTTAGCTTAGATAGAATACATCGCTTTAATACTATCTTAGCTTGGATCATAGCAACTGTGCTTGTTGCTCAAAATCTCATTTCTTCAACTAATAATAAACTAATCTACACTTTGATTTATCTTGCTCCAATTATAGCATCTATATTATTTAAAACAAAATCAATACCAGATATCATAAAGTGTGTAGTTATTCCTCTCTTACCTTGTCTAGTAGGATTTTTTATTATCTCTATAGAAAATGGATGTGCTGAAATCTTTGTAACATTCTTAGCAGCTTCTTGTATGTCAGCACTCTATTTTAATCCTAAATCTCACATAATCTATGCTGGTATCTTAAATGTTTTGATTTTTGCTTTTATGCTACTTTCTGATATATCATTTTTAGGTTCATTAGAGGCAGATGCTATGCCAAGTATCTTAAGACTTGAACTAGGTCTTTTAATCTTATACTTTCTCACTAAATGGGGTAGTGAATATATGCTCTATAGCAAGCAAGTAGCTATGGAAAGCCAAAAGCTTTTAAATAAAATTCAAGAAACAATGAATCATATCACAACTTATAGTGACACCTTAAATCAAAACTTATATCAGGTGAATGATAAAATGAATGCAACTGCCATTGTAAATGAAAATGTTACATCAGCTATTAATCAAAATGTAGAAGGTGTGAAACAACAGGAAGCAAGTGTAAACAAAGTATTTGGATTAATCAATGAAACAAAATACACTGTAGAACAAACCAAAGAAGTTTCTTCTATACTGGACCAAATCACTCAAACTGTTAACCATGAAATTGCAGACAACTCCATTACAATCGAGCAAATGAATTCACAGATGCAAACTATTAATCAAGCTATGGACGTAGCTGTTGACACTGTCAGTGAACTGGAACAAAACATGGAAAAAATTAATGAGTCACTAAAAAGTATTACTGACTTTGCTAGCCAAACTAATCTACTTGCATTAAACGCTTCTATTGAAGCTGCTCGTGCTGGTGAATCTGGAAAAGGGTTCACAGTTGTTGCTGAAGAAGTTAAAAAGTTAGCCATGCAAAGTGACGAAACTTCACAACATATCAAGCAAATTATTGATATGTTACAACTCAAGACTAAACAAGCAAAAGAGAAAGTTAAAATCGGTAGTGAATCTATTGAAAAAGGCTATCAATCTGTTCAAAATGTTAATAATACCTTCAACAATTTAACCTTATCTATGGATAACTTAAGCAAACATATTGCAATTGAAGTAAAAGACATTAGTAATATTCTAAATCTATTAGAGCAGGTACATGAACAAGCCAAAGCATTAACCCACATTTCAGAAATTCAAAGCCAAAACTCTAATGAAGTAAATCACTCCGTACATATTCAAAACAACCATATTAAAGAAATCAATATGAAATTACAAGAGATACAATCTGTAAGCGATCAGTTAAAATCATTAACACTCTCTAATTAAGCAAATAAAAACCGTAATAAGTTATAAGGCACATTCATCCTTATATACTCATTACGGTTTTTTGATGACTCTATTTTAATTTATTTGTAGCATTCTCTATAAAATACGTTTAATCCATCCTTCTGGTGCTTCGATTTTACCCATTTGAATACCTGTAAGCGTATCATAAAGCTTTTGAATAACTGGTCCCATTTTTTCCATACCACTTGGGAAACAAATTTCTTCACCATGGTTATAAATTTTACCTACTGGAGAAATAACAGCAGCTGTACCACATAAACCACATTCTGCAAAGTCTTTAACTTCTTCTAAAAGAACCTCTCTTTCTTCTACTTCAAGACCTAAGTATTCTTTGGCTACATAAATCAAAGAACGACGTGTGATAGATGGCAGGATACTATCTGATTTTGGTGTAACGACTTTATTGTCTTTTGTAACAAAAATAAAGTTAGCTCCGCCTGTTTCTTCTACTTTAGTTCTTGTTTTTGGGTCTAAGTACATATTTTCATCAAAACCTTCTTCATGAGCTGTTACAATCGCATGTAAACTCATAGCATAGTTAAGACCTGCTTTTACGTGACCTGTACCATTTGGCGCTGCACGATCAAAATCACTTACTTTAATCGTAATAGGTTTTGCCCCACCTTTGAAGTATGGTCCTACTGGTGTACAGAATGCACGGAATTGATATTCTTCAGCTGGTTTTACCCCAATAACTGGACTAATACCAAACATATATGGACGAATATATAAAGATGCCCCTGTACCATATGGTGGAACATAAGCTGCATTGGCTTTAACCACTTCTGTAATGGCTTCTACAAAGCGTTCTACTGGAAACTCTGGCATTTCAAGTCTTTTTGCTGAGTCTACCATTCTTTGTGCATTTAAGTCTGGACGGAATACGACAATGTGTCCATCTTCTGTTGTGTAAGCTTTTAACCCTTCAAAACATGTTTGTGCATATTGAAGTACCCCTGCACACTCACTCATGACAATTTTATTATCTTCTGTTAAACATCCTTCATCCCATGCACCATTTTTGAAGTTTGATACATATCTTTTTTCAGTAGGTATATAACCAAATCCAATATTTGACCAATCAATATTTTTCTTTTCCATTCTAATCCCCTCTAATCTTTTCCACTTAAAAATTTATTTCTACTTTATGTTATCATATATCGTTTTTTGTAATTTTACAACTTTTATTTTTTATATATTCTAAATTTTATTCCCACTTCCTTATTTCCATCAACCTATAAATCCAATTGCTTTGATCTAGATTGATTTATAGCAATATTTATTATCCTGTATAATAAAGCTTCTTAAGTATAAACTAATTCTATATTCATCTTAAGAAATAAATGAGAATAGGAGACCAAATGCAACAAGAAAGATTTTCTTTAGATTCAGATTTCAAATTAGAAAACACCTATATATCTCTACCAGAGTTGTTTTTTTCAAGGCAGTTACCTAGCTTAGTCCCTACACCCCAGCTTGTCCTCTTTAATAAAGGACTCGCTAGTGAAATCAGCTTACCTGAAAGCTTTTTTACTACTGAGAAAGGCTTAGCCTTTTTATGCGGTAACCAACTTTTAAAAGAATCCATCCCGATTGCCCAGGCTTATGCCGGTCATCAATTTGGTTATTTTTCAACATTAGGTGATGGACGTGCCATCTTGCTTGGTGAATATGTAACACCAAGCGGACAAAGACTAGATGTCCAGCTCAAAGGTTCCGGAAGAACGCCTTATTCCCGAAGAGGAGATGGCAAAGCAGCTTTAGGTCCTATGCTTAGAGAATACATCATCAGTGAAGGTATGCATGCCCTAGGTATCCCCACCACAAGAAGCCTTGCTGTTGTCACCACTGGTGAACGTGTCTATAGAGAACAACCTTTAGAGGGTGCTATTTTAACACGATTAGCCCAAAGCCATATTCGTATCGGTACATTTCAATACACTTACAGGTTTGGTAGCACCAAAGACCTTCAGGACTTAGCCGACTATACACTAAGTAGACATTTTTGCTCAACAACAAGCATAGATAATCCTTATCTCTATCTACTCCAAGAAGTGATTCAACGACAGGCTAAGCTCATCGCCAAATGGCAGCTCGTAGGCTTTATTCATGGTGTGATGAATACAGATAATATCCTCTTAAGTGGAGAAACCATTGATTATGGCCCATGCGCTTTTATGGACACCTACGATCCACACACTGTTTTTAGCTCTATTGATACCGAGGGTAGATATGCTTATGGAAATCAACCCAAAATGGCTGGATGGAATCTTGCACGATTTGCTGAAACATTACTCCCCCTTCTTCATGAGAATCGTGAGAAAGCCATTCTTCTTGCCCAAGATGCCATTTCAGATTTTGGGCGACAATATCAAAACTATTTTCTTAATGGAATGCGTGCCAAGTTAGGCTTATATACGGAAGATGAACAGGACCCATCTCTTATTAATTGCCTCTTAAACTTAATGCAACGCTATAATGCAGACTATACTAATACTTTTTACAGGCTTACTACTCAAAATCTATCTGATATGGACCTCTTTAACTCAAATGATTTTAAAGAATGGTATCAAGCATGGCAAGCAAGACTTACACAGCAAGGTACTTCTAAAGAGGCTGTGACTTCCTTAATGATGCAAAGTAATCCTGCTATTATCCCTCGTAACTACCGCGTAGAGGAGGCTCTCGATGCCGCTACACAACATCATGATTATGACGTGCTTAAGGCATTGCTTCAAGTCATCACCAAACCTTATGACTATAACAAAATAGATGAAGCCTATATGCACACTCCTCATACAAACGGCTGTAACTATCGTACTTTCTGTGGCACATAATGCACAAAAAAATAGGCGAAAGAGTCAAAAACTCTTTCGCCTATTTTTTATCCAAACAATGAACTATTTCACAATTGTACCGCCACCGATAAGCTCTTCTCCATTATAAAGAACAAGTGCTTGTCCTGGTGTTACTGCACGCTGTGGTTCATCAAATTCACAAATTAATGTATCTTCACCTTCCATGCGAATTGTACATGGTTCTGGTTTTTGATTGTATCTAATTTTAGCACTACATTTCATTTCACCCTCTAATTTTTTAAAAGGCATAAAATTAAGTGTATCTGCCGTTACAGTTGTTTTGAATAAATCTGCATTATCTCCAACAACAACTTCATTTTTCACTGGGTCTAACTTTTGTACAAAGACTGGTTTACCCATAGAAAGTCCAAGACCTTTTCTTTGTCCAATTGTATAGTGAATAATTCCTTTGTGTTTTCCTACTACTTTTCCGTTCTTATCCACAAAGTTACCTGGCTTACATGGTTTACCTGTGGCCTCTTCGATATATCCAGCATAGTTATCATCTGGAACGAAGCAGATTTCCTGACTATCTGGTTTTGTTGCTACAGCCAGTCCAATCTCTTTTGCAATCGCTCTTACTTCATCTTTTGTATAATCACCAAGAGGCATTAATGTATGCTCTAATTGGTGTTGTGTCAGATTATAGAGTGCATAAGTTTGGTCTTTTGCAAGTGATTTAGATTGTTTAAGCGCATAGCGTCCTGTTTCTTCATCACGAATAACACGTGCATAGTGACCTGTTGCAATATAATCTGCCCCAATTTGAAGGGCTTTTTGGAGCATAGATTCCCATTTTACATAACGGTTACATGCAATACAAGGATTTGGTGTACGTGCATTTTGATATTCATCTAAGAAGTAGTCAATAACATGCTTCTTAAAGTCTTTTCTAAAGTTTACAACATAATGAGGAATGCCTAACTTATGGCAAACGCGTCTTGCATCATCTACCGCACTGAGACCACAACAGCCACCACTATTGTCATCTGGCGCATCTTCTTGCCAAATTTGCATCGTCATTCCAATTACTTCATAACCTTGTTCTTTAAGTAAATAGGCTGTCACGGAGCTATCTACGCCCCCTGACATACCTACTACTACTCTTTTTGGATTAGTTGACATTAGTTAGCGTCTTCCTCGTCTTCATCATGACCGTGGTCGTGATCATGAACGTCTGCTACTGGTGGCTTAAGTCCTTCAATTGTGATACCGTTTTTCTCTGCATAATCCCAAAGTGCTGCATGAAGAGATTCTTCAGCTAATAATGAGCAGTGCATTTTTACTGGTGGAAGTCCATCAAGTGCTTCTGCTACTGATTTGTTTGTAATTTTAAGTGCCTCTTCAATTGTTTTTCCGATAACAAGTTCTGTAGCCATTGAGCTAGTTGCTACTGCTGCACCACAACCAAATGTTTTGAATTTCGCATCTTTGATTACACCGTCTTCGATTTGAAGATATACTTTCATGATATCTCCACATTTAGCGTTACCAACTGTACCTACACCACTTGCATTTTCAATTTCACCAACATTTCTTGGATTCATAAAATGATCCATAACTTTTTCGCTATACATATATTCACCTCATGTTTTCTTTAATGTTTCTTATATCTTTGTATATTGTTGTAATAGAATATACTTAAATCCTATTTATTATTTTTTACTACCTCTTCCCAAAGTGGAGACATATCTCTCATTCTTTGAACAATACCAGGCATTACTTCTAATACTTTATCGATTTCTTCTTCTGTATTTTGGCTGCCTAATGTCATACGGATAGAACCGTGTGCTCTTTCATGTGGAATACCAATTGCAAGAAGAACGTGTGATGGGTCTAATGAACCAGATGTACATGCTGATCCACTTGAACCACAGATTCCATTCATATCTAATAAAAGAAGTAATGATTCACCTTCAACATATTCTACACCAATATTACTATTGTTTGCGAGTCTTTGTGTAGGGTGACCATTTAATTTTGTATATGGAATACTTGTTAAAAGTCCATTAATTAATTTATCTCTAAGTTTTGTCATTTTTTCAATCTTAGCATCAAAATCTGTATAAGCAAGTTCCATTGCTTTTGCAAGACCTACAACACCAGCTACATTTTCTGTACCTGCACGACGTCCTCTTTCTTGAGCACCACCATGGATAAGGTTTTCAATTTTTAAACCACGTCTGATGTAAAGAACGCCCATCCCTTTTGGTCCATTAATTTTATGACCTGACAATGAAAGTAAATCGATGTTTTCTTCTTTTACATCAATTTTAAGTTGCCCAATTGCTTGAACGGCATCTGTATGGAATGGAATATTGTGTGCTTTTGCAATCGCACCAATTTCTTTGATTGGGTTAATTGTTCCAATTTCATTATTTGCATACATAATAGAAATTAAGATTGTTGTATCTTTAATTGCTTTTTCTACATCTTCTGGATGTACCATACCATATTCGTCTACATCTAGGTATGTCACTTCATAACCATTTTTCTCTAAGTATTCACATGTGTGAAGCACTGCATGGTGTTCTACTTTTGTTGTGATAATGTGATTTCCTTTAGCTTTGTGAGCCTGAGCGATTCCTTTGATTGCCCAGTTATCTGCTTCCGAACCACCACTTGTAAAGAAGATTTCATTTGCTCTTGCACCGATTGCATCTGCAATTACTTCTCTTGCATCATCAATTGCTTTTTTATTGATTTGTGCAATTTGATAAACGCTTGATGGATTTCCAAAATTCTCTGTGAAGTATGGTAACATTGCATCTACTACCTCTTGACGAACAGGTGTAGTTGCCGCATTATCTAAATAAATTTTTTGCATAGTTATACCTCCGTATTAAATATAATATGTTTGCAACGTTTCTTCATTTATCTTTTCATAGTCGTCCATTAATTGGTCTAGGGTAATATTATCTACTACTTTATCGATACTGTCACGTATTTTTTCCCATACTGACTTTGTAACACATTTGCCATCTAATGCACAGTGTACCACATTGCCTTTGCATGTACAGTCTGTAGGTGCAAGTGATCCTTCTAAGGCTCGTAAAATTTCACCGATCGTAATCTCTGATGGTTCCTTTGCTAACGCATATCCCCCTTGTGCACCTCTTACACTAACAACTAGTTTATTCTTCTTAAGTAAGGCCATAAGTTGTTCTAGGTAGTTTTCCGACATTGAAAGTCGTTCTGCTATACTTTTAAGTGATATATGTTTTTCTTTGGAATAAACACCTAGGTCAACCATAGCTTGAAGACCATAACGGCCCTTGGTTGATAACCTCATCACTTCCGCCTCCTATTCCTACTTAATTACTAGGATTTATATTTCCTAGTTTATCACTAGGAATTAGGTTTGTCAATATCTCTTACAAATATAGCTAAACTAACAATTGTCTTAATAAATCTTATGTCGAATCACTTTTAAATTATCTATTTTTTTAAAACAATTCAAACAATTTCACTCCTTCCTATTTAATCATTAGCTTAGCTATTAGGCGTGTCCATATCATTTTCATAATTAAACCTCCAACATTAAGTAGGCTGGAGGTTTAATCTTTACATTTTTTTAACATTCTATAGTGTAGATATGCATAGCTGCATAGGATTTAGCATATATCTAATAATAGTTTTAGAGTATATATATTGATAAATGAGCTGGGACTTAATAATAATATATTCATAAAATATACTACCATTAAGTAACTTCTACGTACCTTACCGGTTTTAAGTACGCTAGGGCAATCTTTTGTATCATTGGAAAAGTATAAGTCCCAAGCTCACTATTTTAAATGAATTAATAAGGATTCCCCAAAGGGGATACTATACCATTGTAACCTCTTATGGTATATCTTATGCACCACTTAATCCGTGTGTGCTATTTTTTTATTTCTTTTTTGTAGTCTAACTTAGACTATTTCTTTATTTACTATATAATATGTACGACTTTCATATTTGCTCACAAATATTTATTGGATGTCACCCTCATTTCATCTAGCAAATCTATTTTATGCTCAATAACTTTATATTAAAATAACATCCCCCTTATATTTAAGACTTCCTAACCTCTTATCATTTCATTAAATCAAAGAGGATGTACTTATATCAAGAATATAGAACACTCTTCTTCTATAGATTAATTATTCCATATCTAAAATAGTACATCCTTTTGTCATTATTTCTATATCTTACTAAGTCTTTAAGCGCATCTACCAAGTAAGCTTATCTACCAAGCTGGATATTTTTTTAGCCATTCTTCTCCATCTTTGTAGAAGGTTAATAGGTCTGTAGCTAATTCTTTAATTTCATTGTGTAGTTCTATTTTTGTTGTGAGTTCCACAGGTATTTTTTGAACACCTAAATAACACCCTAATATACAACCTGTAATACCGCCTACGCTATCACTATCGCCACTATGGTTTACACCTAAGAGTACAGCTCTTAAATAGTCCTCTGGATAACATAATGCAGCATAAATTGCCATGGCTAACACTTCATGAGCCACAAAGCCTTTTCCAATCTGTTCAATCTTATCTCGTGAATGCTCCCCTTCTTTTGCTAACTGAACGGCTAAATCTATTTTCTCTAGAACTTTTTCACAATCTTTTTCTCTACTTAACCGTTCTCTAGATGCACTTACTGCCTCTGCGATACTTTTGTCTTCTATTATTTCTTTAATAATATATGCTAATGTTCCTGCTGAGAGATACGCTGTTGGATGTCCATGTGTAATGGCAGCTAATCGCTTACCCACTTCAAAAACTCTTTCTTTCTCTTCTACTAGTCCCACTGGCACTACTCTCATTACACATCCACAACCCAAGCTATCATTTAATGGTTTTTCTACTGTTCCCATCACACCCTTTCCTAATGAGGTTAGGCAAGTTACACCTGGTTCTCTATAAGCATGCATACGCGATACTTTAACTAGCCATCCATCATAATCTTTTGTACTCCACCTTGCCGTTTGAAGCCCCTGTGTATACAGCCATCTCAAATAGGCTCTAAAAACAGCTATAGATATACCTTCTAATGTTCTTTCTTTTTGTTTTCGATGCGCCCTAGTTGCACTACGTATAAGCCCCTCTGCTGTAAACATCATCAATTGTGTATCATCTGTAACGAGTGCATGTTTGTGCCCTGGAGGAATAATATAGTCTGTAATTCCTGCCGTACCCAAAATTCCCATAACCTGTTCAAATCTCATAAATTCAATAGGAGCACCTAGCGCATCTCCAATTGCTCCACCTAATAGTGCCCCATAAAAATAAGAAAATGCATGTTTCATGTCCCAACCTCCCTCGCCCGTTAATCTTTTAACTTAATATTTAAGTTTATGCATTTTCCTTACTACTTATCCCAGTTTATGAATTTTATTTGTAAAAAAAGGCCAGTCTCATTTTGACCAACCTTTTATCTATTCAATATTTATTATTGAAGTGTATAGATTTTTGTAACCATACTGCCATCCATACCTAAAAATTCTGTTGCATCAACTTCTACATCACTTGTAGAGGAGAGTATGAATAAAGCTTTACATTCTAAACTATTGCCTGGTTTAATATTTTTGTTTGCATTATCACCAGTAAGGGTCACATCAAATACTTGATCAATCTCTATGCCATCCTGATATGCATCAATCATAAGTACCATATCTGCTGCAACTGTCTCTTCTGAGTTATTTGTAAAAGTGTAATTGACAAGTAGTAAATCACCCTCCACATACTCACTTGTAACCTTCTCAGCTGTTCCAAATTTAACTTTATACTTGCCGCCTAAAACCCCCTCTTCACTCATGACTGTTTCCTCTTCTATAATGTCTATCTCTTCTACAGGTTCAGTCCCCTGATTGATGGTTGTTCCTTGATTGGTATTTCCATTACTACAACCTACTAAAGCCGTAGACAAAATGAGCATAACAAATATTTTCTTCAATTGACTCTCTCCTTGTTTGAAATTTAACTAGATTTCTATAATACTTATTACTAATCATTACCATTTCCATTAACTTTTATTCCATTTTGGTTATCTAAATAATAACACTTCTTTTTTGTTCCATAAAAAAGACACCTTAAGATATCTATTTGATATCCTAAGGTGTACTTTATATAATATTATCTTTTTTGATCAATTACATTTTGAATAAGTCCTTTGCAACGTCCACAAGCAGTACCTGCTCCTGTCACTTCTCCAACTTTTTCTACTGTATCCGCACCATTTTTTACTGCCTCTACAACATCAGCTAATGATGTTTGTTTGCATCCACATACAGATGCTAAAATTGCTTCGATTTCACCGATACAACGCCCACATCCTGTACCTGCGCCTGTCATTTCTTTGATTTCTTCTACAGTACGTGCACCCTCAACCATCGCTTTTCTAATTGTAATATAGTCTACTTGTTTACACATACAAATCATTTTATTGCCTGCCATGCTGTCCTTCTCCTATGCTTTTCTAGTCTATTTCTAATATTTTTAGATCATACTATATTGATTGAGTAGAATCCTCTACCCTCAATATGTATTACTAATCTTATTGTACCATAATTTACAATTATGTTAAACAGTTATTAATGACTAATAATTATTTTTAACTATTATATCCATTCTCTCCATCCTTTATACACTCTTACTTATACTTTATTTATAGGCTTATACATTATATAATCCAATTTGCTTTCCATAAACCTTCTTAATTCAAAACGCTAGCAAATCAATATGATTAATCCTATTGATTAACTTCTTTTATTCAGACTCACACTCCTGTGATCTCCTAGACCAAATAAAGGAATGTTGCATAGCCCATAATAGACATTTGTAACATTCCCTTATCTTTTTATCTCTTATTCTATTCAAAAATCATATCATTAATAGCAGCGCCTGGAGCTACCATTGGTAATACTTTTTCGTCCATACCAATGAAACAGTTTAATACAGCTGGTTTTTTACGATTAAGTGCATCTGCTAAGGCATCATTAAATTCATCTTGGCTATGAATATCATATCCTTTAATACCATAAGCTTCTGCTAGGAGTTTAAAGTCTGGTCCTCTATCTAATGTGGTTTGTGAATAACGTTTTTCATAGAAAGCAGTTTGCCATTGACGCACCATACCTAATGTGGTATTGTTCATGACTACAATAATCACAGGTACATCATAGTGTGCAATGGTAGAAAGTTCATTACAGTTCATACGGAAAGAACCATCTCCTGCAATGTGCACTACTTGTTTTTCTGGCTCAGCAATTTGTGCTCCAATACTTGCCCCTGTACCATAGCCCATAGTACCAAGGCCACCTGAACTAATGTAAGTGCGAGGTTTAGTATAGTCAAAGAATTGCGCTGCCCACATTTGATGTTGACCAACTTCTGTGGTGATAATCGCTTTTCCTTCTGTTTGCTCATAAACATTTCTCATAATATATTGTGGGCTCAAATGCTCTCCAGCTTGGTAATCATATGTAAAATCATCTTTCCAACCTTGTACTTTGCTACGCCACTCTGGGTGTTCTTCTTTTGGAATAAGTGGTAAAAGTTTATTTAAAATGGCTCTTACATCTCCCACTACACTTGCACCTACTGTTACATTTTTTCCAATTTCAGCTGGGTCTACATCAATATGAATAATCGTTGCATTCGGTGCAAATTCGCTTACTTTGCTGATGACACGATCACTAAATCTTGCACCTAGTGCGATGAGTACATCACATTCTGTGAAACCAAAGTTAGAGGCTTTGCTACCATGCATTCCCACAAGCCCTGTAGAAAGTGGATGCGTTTCTGGGAAAGATCCAAGTCCCATTAATGAAGTAGCAACTGGTGCATCTAATTTTTCAGCTAATTGGCGAACTTCTCTGTGCGCCCCACTGATAATCACACCACCACCTGCATAAATCATTGGTTTTTTCGCATCTCGCATAAGCTCTGCTACATATTGTAATTCTTTATCACAGATTGTATCCACTTGTGGTGTAATCATTTTTGGCATTTCATATTCATAATCCCATAGGGCTGCAGTCACATCTTTCGGAATATCCACCAGTACTGGACCTGGTCTACCACTTTGTGCAATATAAAAAGCTTCTCTAAGGGTTTTAGCTAAGTCTTTTACATCTTTTACAATATAGTTATGTTTGGTGATACACATAGTAATCCCTGTAATATCTACTTCTTGGAAACTATCTTTACCAATAAGTGGATTTGGTACTTGACCTGTAATGGCTACCATAGGTACTGAATCCATATAAGCTGTAGCAATACCTGTTACAAGGTTGGTTGCCCCTGGACCAGATGTGGCAATACATACCCCTACTTTACCTGTTGCTCTTGCATAGCCATCTGCTGCATGAGAAGCACCTTGCTCATGAGCTGTTAAAATATGATTAATACGGTCACTATTTTTATAAAGGGCATCATAAATATTAAGTGCTTGCCCTCCCGGATATCCAAATACAGTATCTACACCTTGTTCCACTAAACACTCAATAATGATTTGAGAACCTGTTATTTTCATGTATCTCTCCCCCTATGCTTTAAAGATTGCACCAGTATTCGCTGAAGTCACTTGTTTTGCATAACGTGCTAAATAACCTGTTTTTACTTTTGGCTCTGGTTTCACCCAAGCTGCTTTTCTCTTTGCAATGGTTTCTTCATCTACATTTAATGTAATGGTACATGCGTTCATATCAATGGAAATAGAATCCCCATCCTCTACAAAAGCAATGAGTCCTCCATCAGCTGCTTCTGGAGAAATATGTCCGATAGATGCTCCTCTTGTTGCGCCAGAGAAACGTCCATCTGTGATGAGTGCAACATCTTTATCAAGACCCATACCAGCAATACATGAAGTTGGTTCAAGCATTTCTCTCATACCAGGGCCACCTTTTGGTCCTTCATAACGAATGACTACAATATCACCTTTTTGGATTTTACCACCTAAAATAGCTGCTGTTGCATCTTCCTCACAATCAAATACTTTTGCTGTTCCAGTATTGGCAATCATTTCTGGTGCTACCGCTGAACGTTTAACCACGCATCCATCTACCGCAAGGTTTCCTTTAAGTACTGCAATACCACCTGTTACAGAATATGGATTTTCGATTGGACGAATAATTTCTGGATTTTTATTCACAACTTTTTCTAAGTTTTCTTCAATTGTTTTGCCTGTTACAGTCATAAGAGAAGTATCTAGTAGATTTTTCTTTGTTAATTCTTTCATAACTGCTGCTACACCACCTGCAAAGTGAAGGTCTTCCATATGTGTAGGACCTGCTGGTGCTAAGTGACAAAGATTTGGTGTACTATCTGAAATTTCATTTGCCATATCTAAATTGATGTGTACACCTGCTTCATGTGCAAGCGCTGGAAGGTGAAGCATGGTATTTGTACTGCATCCAAGTGCCATATCCACTGTTAAAGCATTATGGAAAGCTTTTTCATTTAAGATATCGCAGATTTTGATATCCTTTTCTAACATATTCATAACTGCCATACCTGCATATTTTGCAAGGCGAATACGGTCTGCATATACAGCTGGTGTTGCACCATTACCTGGTAGAGCAATTCCTAATACTTCGCACATACAATTCATACTATTGGCTGTGTACATACCTGAACATGAACCACATCCTGGACATGCATGATCTTCAAATTCTTTTAATTCATCTGCTGTAATTTTGCCTGCATTGAAAGCACCAACCGCTTCAAAAGTTACAGAAAGGTTAGACTTTCTACCATTGACATTACCAGCAAGCATTGGCCCACCACTTACAAGCACAGTTGGAAGGTTCATACGTGCTGCCCCCATCACCATACCTGGTACAATTTTATCACAGTTTGGTACAAGCACCATGGCATCAAAGGCATGAGCTGTTGCCATACATTCAATAGAGTCTGCAATGAGTTCTCTTGTAACTAAAGAATATTTCATTCCCTTATGCCCCATGGCAATCCCATCACATACCCCAATCGCTGGAATTTCAATTGGTGTTCCCCCTGCAATACGAATACCTGTTTTAACAGCTTCTGTAATTTTATCTAAATGAGAATGTCCTGGTACAATCTCACTTTTTGCAGAGACTACTGCTACTAATGGTTTTTCAATTTCTTCATCAATATACCCCATTGCTTTAAATAAAGAACGATGAGGTGTTCTCCCTGCTCCAACTTTTACACGATCACTATTCATGATTTTTCCCTCTTTTCGTTTTACATTCTGTCAAATTTATTATTTGATATCCATTTTCCGATGTAGTTCTATTTACTCATAACACTTCACAATAGCCATTACCACTTAAATACTCATTTAATGCCTTCTACTACTTAATCGCTGCTGCCACTAAATCTCCCATTTCTACTGTGCCAACCACTTTCATACCTTCGCTCATAATATCACCTGTACGATATCCTGCATCTAGTACGCTATTTACTGCTGCTTCAATAGCACATGCTTCTTTTTCAAGGTTTAAAGAATAACGAAGCATCATAGCTGCTGAAAGAATGGTTGCAAGTGGATTTGCTTTATTTTGGCCTGCAATATCTGGTGCACTACCATGACTTGGTTCATAAAGACCAAGTGAATCATCTCTAAGTGATGCTGATGCAAGCATACCTATTGAACCTGTAATAATACTTGCTTCGTCGGATAAGATATCTCCAAATAAGTTAGATGTAATAATAACATCAAATTGTCTTGGATTCACTACCAGTTGCATTGCTGCATTATCAACATACATAGAAGAATATTCTACTTCTGGATAGTCTACTGCCACACGTTTAAGTACCTCTCTCCAAAGTCTTGATGTTTCAAGTACATTAGCTTTATCTACCACACATACTTTTTTGTTACGTTTCATTGCTGCATCGAAACCAACTTTTAAGATACGTTCAATTTCACCCACTGTATATTTTTCTTCATCTGTTGCATAGGTTTCACTTGGATTTGCTTCATTTACAACCTTATCTCTTTTTCCAAAGTAAATACCACTTACTAATTCTCTAACGATTAAAATATCAATGCCATCCCCAACAATTTCTTCTTTAAGTGGTGTTGCAAATTTAAGCTGTGGATATAAAATTGCTGGACGAAGATTTGCAAATAAACCAAGAGCACTTCTAATGCCTAAAATGCCTTTTTCTGGTCGATCTCCATTTGGCATGTTATCCCACTTAGGACCACCTACTGCTCCAAGAAGCACTGCATCTGCTACAAGGGCTGCATCTACAGTTTGTTGTGGCAGTGAACTACCTGCACCATCAATACCAGCGCCACCTATTAATTGTTCATCATATGTAAAGGTGTGTCCATAAACTTCAGCTACTCTATCTAAAACTTTGACTGCTTCCTTAACGATATCTGGACCGATACCATCCCCAGGAAGAGTTACTATGTTATATCCCATAAAACAACGCTCCTTCTATTCTCTATTTACTTAACTGCTTATAGGCTAAATTACTAAGGTTATTACTATCCATGGCGCTACCCAAATAAGAAGTCCTAACATACTTAGCCCCCACTTAATAACCATAATACTCAAGCATTTAACGATTAGGCATTTCTGATTTTATTTACTAATCCACCCTTTTTAATAATTTCTTGCATAAATGGTGGGAATGGTTGTGCTTGATATGATTCACCTTTTGTAAGATTAGTAATCACACCTGTGTCAAAGTTAATTTCCACTTGGTCTCCTTTGCTAATGCCATCTGCTGCTGCTTCACATTCTAAGATCGGAAGCCCAATATTAATGGCATTGCGATAGAAAATACGTGCAAAGGTTCTTGCAATGACACAAGATACCCCAGCTTCTTTAATAGCAAGTGGTGCATGCTCACGAGATGAGCCACAACCAAAGTTTTTATCTGCTACAATCACATCACCTTGTTTAACTTCTTTCACAAAGTTTGCATCAATATCTTCCATACAGTGCATCGCTAATTCTTTACCATTTGGTGTGTTTAAATAACGTGCTGGAATAATAACATCTGTATCTACATTATCGCCATAGCGAAATACGGTTCCTTTTGCATTCATTTTGAGTGCCTCCTTATAATCTTTCTGGATTGGTAATATAACCTGTTACAGCTGATGCTGCTGCCACTGCTGGACTTGCAAGATAAACTTCTGATTCCACATGTCCCATACGTCCTACAAAGTTACGATTCGTTGTAGAAACAGCTCTTTCGCCTGCCGCTAAGATACCCATATGTCCACCAAGACATGGGCCACAAGTTGCTGTACTAAATACTGCCCCTGCTTCAATTAAATCGGTCACAATACCTTCTTTAATAGCATCTAAGTAAATTTGTTGTGTCCCTGGGAATACGATACAACGTACACTTGGATCAACTTTTTTACCTTTTAAAATATCTCTAGCTGCTCTAAGGTCTTCAAGACGACCATTAGTACATGAACCAATGACTACTTGGTCAATCTTAACTTCTGTTTCACCAATTTCATCTACTGTTCTTGTATTTTCAGGAAGATGTGGAAAAGCAACTGTTGGACGAATCTTAGATAAATCAATTTCATACACTGCATCATACTCTGCATCTTCATCAGCTTCATATACCGTATAAGGTTTTGTACTATGTTCTTTTACATATTCTAATGTCACTTCATCTACAGCAAAAATTCCATTTTTAGCACCTGCTTCAATTGCCATATTTGCCATTGCAAGTCTAGAATCCATAGAGAGATTTTTAATACCATCTCCTACAAATTCCATTGATTTGTAAAGCGCACCATCTACACCAATCATACCAATAATGTGTAAGATAACATCTTTACCTGAAACAAATTTTGTAGGTGCTCCTGTTAAAACAAATTTAAGGGCTGAAGGAACTTTAAACCAAGCTTTACCTGTTGCCATACCAGCTGCCATATCTGTACTACCAATACCTGTAGAAAAAGCACCAAGTGCACCATAAGTACAAGTATGTGAATCTGCCCCAATAATCACATCTCCAGGAACAGCTAAACCTTTTTCTGGTATTAATGCATGCTCAATTCCCATTTGACCTACTTCAAAGTAATTTGTAATTTCTTTATCATTTGCAAAGTTACGTACACATTTACATTGCTCTGCTGCCTTAATATCTTTATTAGGTGTAAAGTGGTCTGGTACTAAAGCAATTTTATCTTTATCAAAAACACAAGTTGCTCCAATTTTATTAAATTCATTAATTGCAACTGGTGATGTAATATCATTTCCTAATACAAGGTCTAAATCTGCCTCAATCAATTGTCCTGCTACAACTTCTTTAAGACCAGCATGTGCAGCTAGTATTTTTTGTGTCATGGTCATTCCCATTATTCATCATCTCCCTAACTTTATACTCTACTATGATTTAACTTCTACTATTTTTCTTGTTTAGTTGCTATATCATGCCAACTATTTTCATATCTATTTCCATTTGCATGGCCACTTCCATTGGCATTTCCACAAATAATAATCTTTTTAGATTTAGTTAGGCACATGACAATCACAGTGATGCAAATCCAAAACCAAGGCATTTCATAAAACTTCTTTTGTACTTGAACTTCTTGTTTAGCTTCTTGTTTAGACTCTTCAACCTGCTCTTTTTTCTTAAATCCTATCTTTTCCATATGCCCCTCCTCTATTATTGAAAATGAAAAGCTTTTAGCGCTTTCCATTTTCATCTTGGTCATAAATCATACTATTAATAGCTGAAATATAAGCCAAAATACTTGCTTCCACAATATCCATGCTTACGCCGTGTCCGTTATACACTTTATCTTTATTTCTAATTTTAACGTTTACCTCACCTTGCGCATCGGTTCCACCTGTTACAGAATTAATCACAAAGTCTTCTAACATAAACTTCTTACCAACTAAACGGTCAATAGCTTTATAAGAAGCATCAATTGGACCATCATAAGATGAAACCACCTCTTCTAATACATGACCTGTTTTTGTAAGAAGACGCATAGATGAAGTCGTTGTAATGGTATTACCTGCATTAATGACAAAGCGGTCTAATTTATAAGCCTCTGGAATACTCACTACTTTTCTACATACAAGTGCTTCTAAGTCACGGTCTGTGATTTCTTTCTTTTTATCTGCTAAGACTTTAAACTGTTCAAAGGCTTTGTTTAATGCTTCTTCATCTAATTCATAACCCATAGAAACAATCTTTTCTTCAAAAGCATGACGACCTGAGTGTTTACCGAGTACTAATTTATTTTCTGTAAGACCAATGGATTCTGGTGTCATAATTTCATAAGTTTCTTTATTTGCAAGCATACCGTGTTGGTGAATACCTGACTCATGTGCAAAAGCATTTTCTCCCACAATCGCTTTATTCGGTTGTACTCTTACCCCTGTAATAGAGCTAAGGAGCTTACTGGTTTTATAAATTTCCTTTGTATTAATACGTGTATCTATACCATAATAATCTTTTCTTGTTTTAAGATTCATAACGATTTCTTCTAATGCAGAGTTTCCAGCACGTTCCCCAATTCCATTTACCGTACATTCAATTTGCATTGCTCCCGCTTTAAGTGCGGCTAATGAGTTGGCTACACCAAGGCCTAAATCATTGTGACAGTGTACGGAAATAATCGCCTTATCAATAGAAGGTACATTTTCTTTAATGCCTCTAATCAGTGCAGCATATTCTTCTGGTGCTGCATACCCTACTGTATCTGGAATATTGACTGTTGTAGCACCAGCTTGAATAACCGCTTCTAAAATGCGATATAAAAATGCTGGATTGGTTCTAGAAGCATCTTCTGCTGAAAATTCAATATCCGAGCAATACTTCTTAGCATATTTCACCATTTCCACTGCTTGATTTAAGACTTGTTCGGGTGTCATTTTAAGTTTGTAGGCCATATGAATATCAGATGTCGCAATAAATGTATGTATTCTAGGAAACTTAGCCGCTTTAACAGCTTCTGCTGCTGCATCAATATCTTTTATCAGTGCACGTGCAAGACTGGCTACACAACTATTTTTCATTTCCTTTGCAATCGATTTAACAGATGCAAAGTCTCCAGGTGAAGCAATGGCAAACCCTGCTTCCATAATATCTACACCAAGACGGTCTAATTGATGTGCCATCTCTAATTTTTCTTTTAAGTTCATGCTGCATCCTGGTGACTGTTCTCCATCTCTAAGTGTGGTATCAAAAATTCTAACAAAGTTTGACATGTTAATCCCCCTTTTATTTTCCTTGTTTATTAATTCTTTAACTCTTTTTCGCCTCTTTCAAGCGCTGTAAGACCTGTACGAATCACTTCTTTTACTCCATATGGCATAAGCATATTGCTAAGGGCACTGATTTTACCTTGATCTCCTGTTGCTTCTATAACAATAGATTCATTTGCCACATCTACAATATGTGCTCTAAAGATATTAGCAATCTCAATGATTTCTGCACGGTTTTCTTTTGTTGCAGAAATTTTAATCAGTGCAAGTTCTCTATAAATAGAACATTCTTCTTTAAGCTCAATAATTTTAATGACATCCACTAATTTATTAAGCTGTTTTTTGATTTGTTCTAGGGTATACTCATCTGCATCTGCCACAATGGTCATACGTGAGATTTGTGGGTCTTCTGTTTCCCCTACAGATAAACTATCAATATTATAGCCACGTCTACTAAATAAGCCTGATACACGGCTAAGAACACCTGAGTGATTTTCTACGAGTACTGATAACACATGCTTTTTCATTGTTTTTCCCTCTTTCCCCAATATTGTATAATCTCTTGTTTTATATCCAAGATCTTTCTATCCTTTTATAGTCTCAGTTCTACCAAGCAACCTTTATCGTTTAATCTACAGCCACTTCTTTCTTCTGCATACTTAATTAACTAGATAACTTCTTATAATGTAGATTCCTTATCACTTACAATAAACTCTAAGAAATATGGTGCATCGCTACAAAGTGCTTCTTGTAATGCAGCTTCTACTTCTGCACCATGGGCAATACGTTTCGTCTGAATACCGTAAGCACTTACAAGCTTTATAAAATCTGGATTACAGTTCAAGGCAACCCCATGCTCTTTTAAATCTACTCTTCTTTGTAATTCTCTTACCATACCTAAACCACTATTATTAAATAGAATGATCACTGGTTTAACACGTTCTTGGATTAAGGTACCAAGTTCAAATAAACTCATTTGGAAACTACCATCACCCATAATCGTTACAACTTGCTTATCTTTATTACCAACAGCAGCTCCTACTGCTGCGGGAAGGGAATAACCCATGGTTCCAAAACCACCTGAACAAATGAGTTTACGATTTCCTTTTAGCTCCATATTGCGTACAGTCCAGAATTGATTTTGACCAACATCTGCTGCCACAATGGCTTCATCATCTAAAAGCTCAGAAAGCTTTCTAATAACAAGCTTTGGACTTACTGCATTTTCTGGATGTTCTTCTATCATTTGCTCTTTATGTGCTCTGATTTCTTCATTCCACTCTTTGGTTTCTAATGGTTTAATGAGAGGTAACATTTCCCCTAGTACTTTTTTTGCATCCCCAACTAATGGAATCGTAGCAGAAGTAATCTTACCAATTTCTGCTGGGTCTACATCGATATGTATGATATTGGCATTTTCATCTAAAATCCCTACATTGGCTACTGCACGGTCTGCAATACGTGCCCCTATAAATAGAATCGTATCAGCATGTTTAAGTGCCCAGTTAGAATGATGAAAACCATGACTTCCAATCATGCCTTCATTGTACATATGGTTGGTTGGTAGTGCCCCCAATCCCATCAATGTGTGTACCATTGGTATTTGTGCCTTCTCAACAAATGCCATTAACTCTTTGGCTGCATCTGCTAAAATGACACCTCCACCAGCACAAACTAGCGGACGTTTGCTATTTTGTAGTAATTTAATGGCCTTTTTGATTTGGCCCATATGTCCTTCTACTGTTGGTTTATAGCCTCTGATATGAACTTCCTTTGGTGGATGATATTCAATCTGTGCTACTTGATAATCCATTGGAATATCAATAAGCACTGGGCCAGGTCTTCCTGTTCGTGCAATATAAAAAGCTTCTTTTACAATGCGAGGAAATTCTTTTGGGTCTTTAATTAAGTAACTGTGCTTGATAAAAGGTTCTGTGGCTCCTGTGATGTCTACTTCTTGAAATACATCTCTTCCTATTAAATTAGACCTTACTTGACCTGTAAAAATGACCATAGGAATCGAATCCATATAAGCTGTTGCAATACCTGTAATTAAGTTTGTTGCTCCAGGTCCTGAAGTTGCGAGGCATACACCAACTTTACCAGTTGTTCTAGCGTATCCACTTGCTGCATGGACGGCTGCTTGTTCTTGGCGAACCAGTACATGATGAATAGATGAGGTCCTTAAAGACTCATAAATATCAATTACAGCTGCTCCTGGATAACCAAATACGGTATCCACATGCTCTTCTTGTAAGCAACGCATCATTACATCAGACAATTTCATGCAGAATCCTCCTTAATCTCCAAATACATGTCATTTTTTTACTCTAATAACATGTATTGTGTCCTTAAATTTTGTACAAAAAAACCCCATCCCATAACGGGACGAGGATTATTCCACGTGTTACCACCCATCTTGCTAAATTTACCCAAAGATAAACTTAACCACTCACTAGGTTCTATCAAACCCTTGCCTATAACGGGGCTTCCGGACTCTTCCTACATAACTATATATCATAACTACATACTATAGCCGTTCAGAAATCTGCTCCAGAGCGAGCCGCTTTTGACCACAATGTTAGTTCACAGCACCACTAACTCTCTGAAATTGCTACCGCAAAAGCTATTCTCTTTCATTGCATTTACTAATGATTTTTAATTTATTAGTATTTTAACAACAATAATTTGTAGTGTCAACATTTATGTTCTAATTTTGTATCCAATTTTACATTTTTCTATTTATTCTAATTTTATCATCTTATTCACCACTTAGGTTATTTAGAAGTTATTACGGTAAATTTTAATCCAAAAAAAATGCCAAAGAATAGAGCTCATGCTTCTATCTTTGACATTGATGTGTTCTCATAAAATAATCTATTGCTTCTTTTTAAAATGTCGATACACTTTAATCGCAAATATAACCAATAATACGATTAATAATATCCATAAACTGACTTTTATAATACACTGAATCAACATACTATTGTCTCTTCTAAACACTACGTCATTATTCTTATTCATTGGATTAGAAGGATCTGTCTGTTCATTTATATTTTGCTCAAACTCAAAGGATTGGATATCTTCCTTGCTATTTTCAAAAGTCCTACTCAAAGCCCTCAGTATTTTGCCTTTAGGTAACTGTATTCTCTGTTTAAAACTTGCGATACAACCTGGCAAAGACTCCTCTTCAAGAAACTCAATAAGTTCCCCTTCTTCTAATGCTGTTAAAACATCTGATACCATTTCATCTGGTTTTATTAGCATATATACTCCTGCTACCTTCTCTAATTCTTCTATTACTTCTAGAGCATCTAGTTCTTCTAATACCTCTAGTATTTCCGGAATATCTGATTCTTCTGGTGTGTCTGGCACCTCTGGCATCTCTGTTGCCTCTGGTGTTTCTGGTGTTTCTGGTGCCTCTGGTGTTTCTGGTGCCTCTGGTTTCTCTAGTACCTCTGGTGTCTCTGGTGTCTCTGGTGTCTCTGGTGTCTCTGGCACCTCTGGTGTTTCTGGTGCCTCTGGTGTTTCTGGTGCCTCTGGTTTCTCTGGTATTATTTTTGCATTATGTAATGTTATACTCTGATTAATTTTGTCTTTGGTAAGGGTAATGAAGTATTTTGAAGCGTCTAATTGATAATCTATTGGTGCTTGAATTTCTTGAAAATAATATGTCCCAAGTGCAAGATTATCTCCAACAAAATAACCCTCATCATCTGTAAAATCTTGCTTTATACATTCATCCACTTCGTTATAAAGCCCAATAAGTGCACCTTTTAATGGTTCTAATGTTTCAGCACATACTAATAAAAGTTTTGCTGAACCTAATAAGTTATCATGATTTTCTTGTTTAACATAAATAGTTCTTCCAAAATGACTATTATCAGGTGTAACTTCAAATTCTATCTTTAAATTGTCTATTTCATAACCATCTGAAATCTTTTTTTCTATCCAGCTATATAAACCCGGATGAGGCAGTTTGACTGTAATTTCTCCTTTTTCATCAGTTGTATACTGAACCCAAGAGTTTTCTATTTCATTATGAAGCGTATAAACAGCACCTTGTATTGGGGTATTGGTAACTTCATCTTTTAGAACTAATGTCGTACTATAATGAAGAGGCGTTGTGTTAATTGCCTGTACTCCTTTAGGCACTATGCCAAATGGCAAATTAGTAATCGGTGCAATAGTATCACCTGCGATATAGGCATTACCTATAATGGATGGATTATGAGGTGCCAAAAGTGTTTTATCCTCTATAATCGTATCAAAGCTAATAGTATATTTATCCCATTTATTAATCTTTTTTTTGGGTGAGAAATCATATGAAACGCCTATAGTATGATCACTTTCATCCTTATATTCTACTACTGATAAAGGTTCTGGAGCATTGCTATTTTTAGTTAAAGTAAAAGAATTTATATCATAGGATTGATGCTCACCTAGCTGATCTACAAAAAAGGCCGAAGGAATTTCCATCCTATTTTCATTCAGTTCAATAGACCAAGTAATTCGCCCAGTATCATAATCAACATTCACTGCCTTTTTAGTAATAACCGTAAACTTAGCGTTGACAATCCCTGTAGCACGTAAATAATCAAATAGTTCCGCCTTCCTTAGAAGAACTACATCCTTAATAATATAGTCTGATGTATTATTCCCCCATATACTAATCATATTATCTTTAAAAGCTGTCTTATAAGTGATGGTTTGAACATTATTAAAACCTTTACTTGCTTTAAAAGTCAGGACATCTCTATTTCCGTCCCAAGTATATAAGCCAGAAGCTGTATTATTCTCCCCTGTTGGATCATCTCCCTGCGTCATAGTTGGTTCATCAACTAACTCAAGCATTTCAGGAATAGTATCTTCAATTATAGTATTAGCAGGCATATTATACCCAGACTTATTTACTATAATCGTCCAAGTAATTGTATGTGAACTCTTAGCTAATACGCCTTTCTTAGCTATAGAACTTGTTCCAACACCTAATGTAAACTTTTCCCCTATTATTGTAAAATCATCCGTTTTTAAAATAGGTGTATTATAAAAGCTTATCTGATTGGCATTTCTATCAATATTCGTTTTAAACTTAATAACTT
>JAGAVZ010000272.1 GCA_017941635.1 Cellulosilyticum sp. | reverse complement strand
GTAACAGGTGGTGCAGGTTATATTGGAAGTCACACATGCGTCGAGTTATTAGATGCAGGATATGAAATTGTTATTATTGATGATTTTAGCAATTCTAATCCAAGTGTACTGGATAAGATCAAACATATTTCAGGCAAAGACTTTGCTTTTTATGAGGGAGACGTAAAAGATAAAGACTTACTTGAACGTATTTTTACAGAGCATAAAATTGAAGCAGCTATTCACTTTGCAGGATTTAAAGCAGTAGGCGAATCTTGTGAGAAACCTTTAGCTTACTACCATAACAACTTAATGAGCACAATCATACTTTGTGAAGTTATGGCGAAGCATAATGCTAAAAAGTTAGTATTTAGCTCATCCGCTACAGTATATGGAGATCCAGCTTCCGTACCAATTAATGAAAGCTTCCCAACTTCTACAACAAATCCTTACGGCGCTACAAAACTAATGACAGAAAACATTCTTAAAGATGTGTATGCAGCAGACAAGGAGTGGAGCGTAGCACTTCTTCGTTACTTTAACCCAATTGGTGCACATGCGTCAGGCCTTATCGGCGAAGAGCCAAACGGTATTCCAAACAACCTACTTCCTTACATTGCAAAAGTAGCAGTAGGTGAGCTTGAAGCCCTTAATGTATTTGGTGATGACTATCCAACAGTAGACGGTACAGGTGTACGTGACTATATTCACGTTGTAGACCTTGCAAAAGGTCATGTTAAAGCCATTGAGAAAATCCTTGGCGAAACAGGTATTGATGCTTACAATTTAGGTACAGGAAACGGCTACAGCGTACTTCAAATGGTTAAAGCCTTTGAAAAAGCAAGTGGACGCACAGTAGCATACCGCATTGCGCCAAGAAGACCTGGTGACATTGCAGAGTGCTATGCAGAAACGAAGAAAGCTAAAGAACTTCTCGGATGGGAAGCGACAAAGAATATTGACGATATGTGCCAAGATTCTTGGAGATATATGTGTAATAGAAATAAATAATTAAAAAGGAGTCATACAAAAGGTGAAGTTCTAAAATAATTTGGAATTCACCTTTTTTTTAACAACCTAAACAAATATAATTTTTTAACTATACATTGATTTTAAAAGTTTTATCATATAAAATGGTTAAATGATGAAGTTTATACTTAAGTAATTATTTTTAGGAGGAGTAAGATGCGTTTAAATCTTAGATTGAAAAAAGTACTAGCAGGGGCAGCTGTTGTCGCAACAATTGGAGGGGCTTTACCCGTTATGACATATGCAGCAGATTATGACAATCATTGGGCAAAGAGTAGCATTACAAAATGGGCCGAAAAAGAAATTATTAAAGGTTATGAAGATGGCTCATTTAAACCCAATGATTATGTAACACGCGGCGAATTGGCATCTATTATGGTAAGAATGTTTGGTTTAACAGATACAGTAGGAGCTAAAACTTTTAAGGATGTAGCAGAAAATAAATGGTACACAGCAGATATTGCTAAAGTTACATCAGCGGGCATTATGGGTGGCTATGAGGATGGTAGCTTCAAACCAGAGAGCCAAGTCACACGTCAGGAAGCAGCATCTATTTTAGCAAGAGCATATAAGCTTACAGCTCAGGAAGGTACACTAAGCTTTACAGATGCAGCATCTATCGCAAGCTGGGCTAAAGCTGATGTTACAACACTTGTTACAAAGGGTTACTTATCAGGCGATCAAAATAATGCGTTTAGACCTAATGCACCACTTACACGTGCTGAAGCTGTTACGATGATTGATAATATGACACAAGAACTCATCAATCATTCAGGTGTATACACACAAGATGTAAAAGGCAACCTTGTCGTAAATACAGTGGGTGTTGAATTAAAAGATATGACGATTACCGGGAACCTTTACCTTGCAGAAGGTGTAGAAGATGGCAAAGTAACTTTAGACAATGTCGTTGTTTTAGGCGATGTTATCGTAAGAAAAGGTTCTTATGAAAAACCGATTCGAGTAACAGGGGCTACAGTTGTAGTAGATGGTAAGGAAGTTAGCGTACCTGTTGAAGACAATACAGTTAAAATTACAGTAGATACAGATAAAGACATTACAGTAAATGGTGTAACTTTCAAAAAAGGACAAGCTATTAGCACTGTAACACTTCATGAGGCATCTCAATTAAATGAAATGAATGTAGCCGTAGTCGGCAAATTAGGTGCAGATTTAAAGACAGAAACAGCTTATAAGTTAACAGACTTAGTAGCTCGTGCAACAAATAAAGTCAATCAAGAAAGGGTTTTAAAGATCCTTGAAAGCTTCAAAAAAGAATTATCAACTGCTCAGTATAATCGAGCTGTTGAAATTGTAGAAGACCTTATTAAGGAAATTGAAAGCTTTGCAAAAAATAATGAAGCGATTAGCGTAGATACTATTTTAAACCAAATAGCACGTCTTCAAGATAAACTACAAGACCCAGATGTAAAAAGTGTTATAAGTAAACTTGAAAAAGCGCTTAAACTATTAGGTATTCAAGTTGATCAATTAGGTAAAGAAGAGATGCATGCAGAAACGAGCCTTGCATTAAAAGCAGCACATAAAGGCTATGCATTAGACCAATTAAAATTAGAAATTACTTTTCAGTAAATATCACTAGAAGAGATAGGCTAAAAAGTCTATCTTTTTTTGATATGGACGAAAAAAGAAAAAATATATTTTAAAAAAAATAATTTCATGTTAAAATTTTAAATGATGATAAAAAGTCGGATTTTGATAGCGTATTTTGTAGAATTTAGGGGGTAGCTGACTACGAAGATGCTTTCAGGTCAAATCATTGCTGAGTTCAGCCAGCAAACGGGGATTGATTTAAGGGAATCAGGTAGGGTTTTAACAGAAGAAGAGATAGAGTGCTTTAAGTCCGTTATTCGACATTAGTTACTTAGCAGGGTGAGTATGAGATGGGGTATCAGGTTCAGATATAAAAGAAGCAAAACGTATAGCCAAAGAACGCTTTACGTCTACTGAACTTGAGCAAGTAAAAGGTTATTATGACAAATACAAATATCTTATACCCTAAGTTAGGACGATCAATCAAGCTGCTCACTCTTATGTGAGGAGCTTTTTTTATGTAAAAACAATTAGAGGAGGACTAGAAATGGAAGAAACAAATGAAATAACACTGCAGGAAATCTTTATGATTTTATGGGAGAAGGTATGGATCATTGCACTGGCTGTGGTGATTGGCGGAGTAGTTGCTTTTAGCGTGAGTGCCTTTGTACTAGACCCAACTTACACCTCACGTATTAGTATGTATGTCAACAATAATACAAATAGAGAAACAACAGTAGCCAATATTAATGATATTAATGCTTCACAAAAACTTGTAAGTACTTATATTGAAATATTAAAAAGTGATAATGTCCTTGGTAAAGTAGCAGAAGCTACAGGTCTTGCATATACACCAGGACAAATTAGAGGCATGATGAGTGCCAACTCCGTAAATGGGACAGAAATCTTTGAAGTAAAGGTTACGACAGAAGACGCAGAGGAAGCAGCCCTTATTGCCAATACCATAGCAGAAGTTTCTCCAGAAGAGATTATTCGTGTGGTAAAAGCCGGTTCTGTGGAACTTATTGATGAGGCGGTACCCGCTACAAGTCCTACTTCTCCTAATGTGACGCTCAATACCCTTATTGGGATCATGTTAGGTGGGGTATTAGCTGTACTAGGCATACTCGTAGCTTCTATGCTCGATAACCGTATACATAGTGAAGAAGATCTTAAAAAACATTATGACATTCCTGTACTTGGTGCTATTCCAGACTTAGTCGATGCAGCAGAACGTATGAAATAAGGAGAGGTGACCATGAAATTATTGGGTAAGAAAAATAAAAAGAACGCAGTTAAAAAACAAGATAACCTTTTAGTTGTAACACCAGAATCTAGCTTCCATGTACAAGAAGCGTATAAGGCAACACGTACCAATATCATGTTCTCTCTTTCAGGCAAGGGCTGTAAGAAAATCGTTGTTACCAGTTCCTTCCCAGGAGAAGGTAAGACCACGACATGTGCCAATATGGCGATTACCTTCGCGCAGACAGGCTCACGCGTACTCATCATTGATGCCGATATGAGAAGACCGACTTTACATAGAAAGTTAGATGTACTGAATACCAATGGACTTTCTAACTTATTAGGGAGATTCTGTACTTTAGAAGAAGCCATTTTAAAAACCAAGTTTGACAACTTAGATGTGATCACATCAGGGTACTTACCACCCAACCCAGCAGAGCTCTTAGCTTCAGAAGCTATGACCGAGCTGCTTATGATTTTAGACTATAAGTATGACTATATCTTTATTGATACACCACCTGTGAATGTAGTAACAGATGCTACAGTACTTTCTAATCGTGTATCCGGAACAGTTGTCGTTGTACGCCAAGAGATGACGCATCAGAAAGATGTTCAGGAAACACTTAGCAAATTAGAGTTTGCACAGGCGAAAGTGCTTGGCTTTATCTTACATGATGTGAAAGAAAGCAAAAGAAGCTATAAAAAATACGGGAAATATGGCAAATACGGTAAGTATAGCCGTTATGAGTATAAGAGCACTACGCAGCCACAAGCTGAAAGTACTGTAAACGCTTAGGATGAAATAAAGGATTAGAGAAGGAAGAGGGAAACCTCTTCCGGATCTGATAGGAGAGGGGAAGTTTTATAATTGTTTCATATTACTCATAGGAATGAGTAGTAAGGAAAGAGGTATAAAAAAGATAGTGGAAAGAAAAGCAAAAGGAGTAGTGTAAATGAAGTTGCTATTAACAGGGTGCTTTAAATATTCAAAGGATCAATTGAAAGAAATTGAAGATTTAGGATATGAAATAACATTTATTCAAAATGAATTACAAACATTAGAAAGAGATGTACAAGAATTTGAAGCCGTAGTATGTAATGGCTTATTTTTACGCAATGAAATAAGTGATTTTACAAATCTTAAAGCAGTACAACTTACAAGTGCAGGACTAGATAGATTTCCAGTAGCTGAAGTAGATTTTCACAATGTAAAAGTAGCTAATGCTAAAGGAGTTTACAGCATTCCTATCGCAGAATGGGTAGTGCTTAAAATCTTAGAACTTTACAAAGATAGCACATCATTTATACATAATCAAAAGAATAAAATTTGGGAAAAGAAAAGGGAGTTACTAGAGCTTAATGGACAAACAGCGTGTGTAGTAGGAGCAGGTAGTATAGGGACAGAGATTGCTAAAAGACTACAAGTGTTTGGAGTGACTACGATAGGTGTAGATATCAGTTCACAACCTAAAGAGTACTTTGATGAAATGTATCTTATAGAAGACTTAAAGAAATGCATTAATAGATGTGACGTAGTGATTTTAACAGTTCCATTAACAGAGACAACTTATGGAATGATTAATAAAGAAATGATAGGCAATATGAAGGATACAGCTGTTGTGGTAAACGTAGCACGTGGTGAGATTATCAATGAAGAAGATTTAATAGAAGCTTTAAGAAATAAAATGATAGCAGGAGCAATATTAGATGTATTTGAACAAGAACCTTTAAAGGAAGAAAGTCCTTTATGGGAGATGGAAAATGTGATTGTTACACCACATAATTCATTTGTCTCATCTAAGAATACAGAGAGATTGTATCAGCTTATATTAGGGAACTTAAAGGCTATTAAAGAAGATAATGAACTTGTTAATCAAGTTAAATAATATGGGAAGAGGTAAGACAATGTATAAAAAGGTAAAAAGAATGTTGGATGTTATATTAGCGGTAATTATGTTAGTATGTGCATCACCATTGTTATTATTAGTAGCACTTATTATTAAATTAGAATCAAAAGGACCAGCATTATTCAAACAAGATAGAAGAGGATTAAAAGGTGAACCTTTTAAAATTTATAAATTTAGATCTATGACAGTAGGGGCAGAGCAGCAGGGAACAGGAGTTTATTCATTTAAAGATGATCCAAGAGTAACTAAAGTGGGTAAGTTCATTAGAAAAACAAGTATTGATGAATTACCACAGCTTATCAATATCATTAAAGGCGAGATGTCATTTATCGGTCCACGTCCAGTATTAACTTATCATCCATGGGGATTAGAAGAGTATACAGAAGAGCAAATGAAAAGGTTTGATGTATTACCTGGAGTAACAGGACTTGCACAGCTTAATGGGAGAAAAGAGTTAGAATGGCCAGAAAGAATCAAGTTAGATGTAAAGTACGTAGAGACATTAAGCTTTGGGCTAGATGTTAAATTATTTTTCCAAACCATTAAAAAGGTTCTATTAATGCAAGATAACTACAATGTATCACACACATCAAATAATAACACAATGGACATGTAGGAGATAGAG
>JAGAVZ010000271.1 GCA_017941635.1 Cellulosilyticum sp. | reverse complement strand
TTCTACTTCTTCAACTTGTCCATTATCACAAGCTTTTGCAATAGATGGGTCGATTGGTAGTTTACCTAATACTTTAAGGTTATATTCTGCTGCCACTTCATCAATCTTGCTTTCACCAAAGATTTGATGTTTTTTATCACAGTCTGGGCACATAAAGTAGCTATAGTTTTCTACTAACCCAATAATAGGTACACTCATAAGATTTGCCATCTTAACAGCTTTTGCCACAATCATAGACACAAGGTCTTGTGGAGAAGTAACGATGATGATGCCATCGAGTGGTATAGATTGGAAAACTGTAAGTGGTACATCACCTGTTCCAGGTGGCATATCCACAAAAAGATATTCTTCATTTTCCCAAATAACATCTCCCCAGAACTGCTTAACTGTTCCTGCAATAACTGGGCCTCTCCAAACAACTGGATCAGTTGGTTTGTCTAAAAGAAGATTGACAGACATAACATCAATTTCTGTTTTTGAAGGTACTGGATATAATCCCGCCTCAGTAGCATAAGCTTTTTGGTTAATACCAAATGCTTTTGGAATAGATGGCCCCGTAATATCTGCATCCAAAATACCTACTCCATAGCCTTTGCGTTTCATTGCTACCGCCAACATTGAAGTCACACTAGATTTTCCAACTCCGCCTTTACCACTTACAATACCAACGACTTTCTTAATATGACTTAAAGCATGTGGTGCTACTAACATACTTTTTTTATCTGGTTTTCTTGAAGAACATTCTTTACTACAAGTTCCGCAATTACTTGAACAATTTTCACTCATGACTCCATCTCCTTATTCTCCAAACATTATCTTTTACTACGTTTTGCATTCTTATTCAATATTACTTTGGTGTATTCTCTCTAAAAAACTTACATTTACTACAACGCTTGGATGTATTACATGCTTTGGAAGATACCTCATAGTTTCCGCCTTCTACCACAATACTCTTCCCTTGCACCAGTGCTTCAGCTACCTTTCTTCTCGCTTCATACAAGATACGTTGAAAAGTCCCTCTAGACACTTCCATCCTTTGTGCAGCTTCTCCCTGCTCTAATCCTTCAAAGTCAATTAGCCTGATGCTTTCTAGCTCTTCCACACATAAACTAACTACTTCATCACTTCGAGTCTCCACTTTAAATAGTTTCGATAAAGGTTCTATGCAAACCCTTCTACACTTTGTGGCTCTAGGCATATTATCCTCTCCTTATAGCAGGTATTAAATATACACTCTTTATGAGCATATGCTCATTATATTGTGCATATGCTCATTTGTCAATTTCAATTACCACAACGCCTTCCATCCCAGCATCTACTACTCCTTCTTGTTTTACAACTACTCTTTCATGTTCCATTAACTGTGGGAAAACAACTGGTGAAATAGGTGATTTTACATTTAAAATGAGTTTATCTAAATCCACTTTTCCAATCCTTTTACCTACTGTTACAAAATCCCCCTCTCTTACATCCAAACTAATTCCTGTATCTATATCTAATGCAACATTTAAGCCAATATGCAAAATAACTTCTCTACCTGTTACTGTATTAAAAGTAATGAGTGATTTGTTAGATTGTATCTTTTGTACATGTCCACTAACTGGTGACACAATCTCTTCTTTAATAGGTCTAATAGCGAATCCATCTCCCACCATCTTTTCTGAAAATATAGGGTCAGGTACTTTATCTAGTTTCATTAATTCACCTGAAAAAGGCATCACAATAGTGTCCTCTGCCTCTATATCTTCCTCTTTAATATGAATAGGCATAATACCATTTTCATCAGGTACAGCTTGATCTGTAATCACAACACGTTCTACTTTTTCTGGCTTTTTCACACTTTCTGTTTTCCAGTTTATCTTGGATAAAACTAATTTATATAATATCCAAAATAAAATAATACCGACTGCAATTACACCCAGCGTCTGCACCCATCCCCATTCTTCACGGGGTCCTATATATGCTGCAGCAAAAATCACATCACTTAATCTCATTTAACAGCCTCCTAATAAACGTATATTTTGGAAATATTATATGTAATTTTAATTAAAGTATTTATATGGATAAAAATACTCCTCTTATGGTAAATTACTTTTTATTCTTTAAGTAATTTATCATAAGAGAAGCCTATCATTTTAAATCACTATTTTTATTTATTCCATATCTTCAGACGTTGTATTTTAAAGTACATCATTTATAAGTGACTTTCTTTTCTTGAGTAGATTTCTTACTGAATCAAATATAGCCCATAACATATATCCCATAGCCGTCCCTATTGTATTAAAAATCACATCATCTATATCTGTTACACCTGTACAAAGAATGTATTGTAGTATTTCAATTGTGGTAGATACAACCATACCAATAAAAACAACTCTTTTCACATGTTTACGATAACTTCTATAAATCGCTGGAAGTAAAGTCCCTAACGGTACAAACCAAACACAATTACCTACAACATTATAAAATAAATGCCACCATACACCTTTCTCAGCCCAATTTAATACAGCAACTAATGGTGTTCCATTTACTCTTGTTTGCCTACTAATCATACTATCCCAACTCCAGCCTATTCCACCAAATCTAAAGGCTGTGATTTGAAATAAACAAAGCATATAAAATATAAATGCTATATTAGCCATTTCATATTTCCAATGATATACTTCCCTTTGTTTATATAAGTAACGCTTTCGCACCCAAATCACGGGTATTCCCATTATAATAGCTACCCCAACTGTTACATATACATATCTAATGATCTCACGGATGTCCATATAGTTTCCTTTCTGTATTTTTTTACTGTTATCTTACCATTTTACTAGCCATTTGAAATAAGTTCCATAAAAAAAGTGGCTATGCCACTCTTTTCTATTTTTTACTAATAAAAAGTATACTCCAAAATTATAAAATAATATACCTATATCTCTTCTCTATATAGCCAGCCGCTATTATTATGCATAATCCTCTAAATCTCTCGTTTATCCCCTGTTGCAATATATCCCCCTGGTATATTTCTGATCAAATTAATTACATCAAAGCCTGCTTGTTTCAGAAACTTCCTAATTTCCTCTTCTGTATAATTATTTCCATCAACAAAATACTTTTTAAATCCTGTTATCATCTTTTCTGCCATTACCAAAGTTCCACCTGGTCTCAAGACACGATAGGCTTCTTGAATAGCTTGCTCTGGATTTACAAAATAATTAAAACTATCAACCATTACAACCATATCAAACTTCTTATTATCATATGGGAGTACCTCTGCTTCCCCATATACTAGCTCAGTTCGCTCAGGTAATTTTTCTCTAGCTACCTCCAGCATCTTTTCTGATAAATCTAGTCCGTATCCTTTAATTTGGGGCTTTGTATCTAAAAGTTTTCCCATTAAACTACCTGTCCCACAGCCTACATCCAGTATATTATTAAACTGCATAGGATTTAAAATATTGAGTACATAAGAATGGCATTGACTAGCAAATCGACTTGATTTACTAGTATCATATGCCCTAGCTAATTCATCAAAACTTCTCATGATTTTTTCTTTCCCTACATCCATCACGCCCCTCCTTATTTTTCCAATTCATCATATGTATCTTTATTAATAATTATTAGATTTTATTTAAAATTTTCAAACTATTTACCTAGTAAATTCTATCATAATTTGTTTTATTTTTAAACGGTATTTCAACTATCATTTTTTATTTTTAATTAATTGACTTATTCTAATCAAAAGTGTTCTACAATATTCAGGTTTAATTTTTCCTTCTATCCAAACTATTGGAGTATTAATACAACCTTGTTTTACTAGGTATTGAATCGTTTCTTCATAATTCTCTTTACCTAGACCTTTACCTATCTTTTCAACGAATAGCTTTGCATATTTCATATTCATTGTCTCAACATTACCCCAAACATTAATGTCTATTTGAATACCATAATCAATAATGTCTTGTACTGCTTCTATCAGCTCATTATCTACTTTCTTTTCCTGCATTTTATTCTTTACATCTTCTTTGAGTTTGAGCCAAGCCTTTGTATTCTTTACATAGTACTTTGGACATTCTTTTTTGGTAACATCATAATGTCTGATAATATCTTTTTCTGGATTTAGATTATATCGCTTACAAAGATCGCTACAAAGTTCTATTAAACTTTTATATGTCTTATCATTAAACTTTCCATCCCAATTTGGATGACAATTCTCGATTCCTATACTATATCCGTTAGCTACTGTTGCATGATATGCTACTTCATCCTCTGGAACACATAGTAAGATTTCGCCCTCTAAGCCTATAATATAATGCGAGCTTGCATAAATTTTTTTCGTCTTCAAACTTTCAAAGTAATTGCGATTTGCTTGTGCTGTAGAATTTGCATTACCTACCCAATGAACCACTATTTTTGTCACCTTTGAAAGTTTGACACCTGGTCTACTATACGGATTTTTTGTGAGTAAGGCTTGTTTAATTTCCATCCCTATTCCCCCTATTTTTGATAGATTTTTATAAATGTCTTTCACTTCTTTATATGTATTCTAATTAACCTTTTTCCCCTAAATCCTTACATCCTTTTTCAAAGGAGATCTTTTTAATTTTGACCTACTTAATTTTTACTCTTTATTCTTTTCATTATTACTTTAAATAAAGAAAACCCTTGAATAGAAGGACTTATAATATAATATGTCCATTCCTATCAAAGGGTTTTTCTTTTTATATAAAATTCTTGTATAGTTTTATTCTAGCTTGAAACCTAGTATTTCATATTAGCTACGTTCTAATTTAACCTTTGTACCACCTCTACCTGCTTCTGCTGGTGTCAGTGTAAGCTTCACTGGCACTCGATTTTTAATGGCCTCTACGTGGCTAATAATACCCACTTTTAGTTTATCATGGTGAATCTTCTCTAACGCACTCATAACAACCTCTAAAAGGTCATCATCTAACGTACCAAATCCTTCATCCAAGAAGAAAAGCTCTAGTGGAGCAGTTCCTTTTAGTTGAATTTCAGCTGATAGTGCTAAAGCCAACGCAAGAGATGCCAAGAATGTTTCTCCACCTGATAATGTAGAGGCATCTCTTTGTGCACCACCATTCTTGTAATCTCTGATGATAAATCGTCCATCATCATCTACTTCTAGGCCATAGATACCATTTGTAATTTCTCGAAGTTTCTTAGATGCTTCCATAGAAATATATTTTAATCTTTCAATGGCTACATATTCTACAAATCGTTTACCTTTAAAGAGCTTCTCTAAATCAGATAAAATAGCCATACGATGTTCAATCTTTTGTTTCTTCTTTGCAAGCTCTCCTAGTTTGGTAAGTGCTTCCTCAATACGTTTAACTATTCCTTCTAATGTAATATGACGTTTTGTGATTTCTTGTGATTGAGCTAAACTCTGCATTCTTTCTTCTTGCAAGTTATTCCATTCTGTTTCTTCTAAGCTTTCATTACCTAGCTTACCTTGGATTGTCTCGATTGAACCCATTAATCTTGCTTTCTCATCTTGGTACTCGCTAATGTTTTTCTTTAATAACTCTAGAGTTTCCTTTGGCATTAGATAAAGTTTAACTTCTTCTACAGTTAAGTCTTCTTCTCTAAGTTGCTTTTCTAGATTATCTTTATCTAATTGCAAGCGTCTAATAAGTTCTTCATGCTTTGTCTGAACTTCAAGAAGTTGTTTATTGGCCGTTTCGTACTGATTTGTAATCTCCTCTTTTTGTTTACTACTTTCTATAAAATTGTTTTCTATAATAACAGCCACTTCATTAAGCATTGATGAAAGAGTACTAAACGCCTTCTTCATTTCATGAATACACTCACCAAGTACAGGATAAGCTGCCATCCATTTTTCTAAAATCTCTACTGTCAGTCTTTGATTCTCTTTTTCTAAGCTATTGTTATCTGCTGACTCTACAACGCTTTCATATTTTATGTTCGCCTTTAACATATCTCTTAATAATTCTTCCTGCTGAAGAAATGCTTTAACTTGCTTGATGCTTTGGCGTATCTCCAGTTTCATATCTTCTTGTACAGATAGAACTGTATAAAGTCTATTGCCTATAGAATCCAATAATCCTTGTTTTTGTTTTTGTGTTTCATCAAACTTAGTAATGCCACTACCTAATTTAATTTTACGTTCATTAAGGAATTTTGTAATCTCCTCTTTATCTTTTGCTATTTCTTCTTTTTTTACTATTTTTATTTTTATAGTAGCTGAAATTTCTTCTCGCTTACGGTCTTTTTCTAGTATTTCCTGGGACATGCTCTCGAAATCTTGTGTTCCCACTTCTTGTTTAAGCTGGTTCAAAGTTTCATAAGTTGTTGCTAATTGCTTTCGTTGTAATGCAATCTCATCTGCTAATTTAGATAATTGTTTTTGGTTTTCTTCCAGTTGTATCTGTTTCTGCTGAACTTTTGACTCCAAACCAAATTGCTCTTCTCTAAGACTGGAAATCGTCTTTTCTAAGATTTCTTTTTGATTTTCATATTGTGTTAAGGCATCACTTTGAATATTGATCCTATTTTCTTGTTCTTCAATACTTCTATCTTTAAACAAGTTTTCTAGTGGTATACTTTCTTCTTGAAGACGACTTAATTGTGCCTGCTTTGTACCTTCATTAACCTGAATCTCTTTTAATGATGTTTCAATTTCTCTATATAGTCGCTCTGTCTCTTTTACCTTAATTTCAAGTTCTTCTAGATGTGCTGTATCGATTACTTTAAGTTCTTCTAAATGATGCGATTTACTTCCACATACAGGACAACTTTCTCCTTCTTGTAACTGTGCACGTAAAGTATGCGCCAGATTTTCTATTTTTGCTTTCTCCAATTCACGCTTTAATGACTCTAGTGCAGTACTCTTTACATCAAATTCTTGTGATAGCTCTTGTTTCTGAGCCACTATCTTGTCTAGCTCTGTATGATGTATCACAATCTCTTCTCTTAATTTTTGAAGACGTGTGTATTTTTCTCTTAAGGTAGCTAATTGTTCCTGCTCTTTTAGTAATGCTTCTCTTGTAATAGGTACATTGTCATTATGTTTCTTCTGAGCATCTATCTGATTTTGTAGTTCAACCTTTTTTTCCTCTAATGTGGCATTAAGTTTCTTATGCTCCACTTCTAACACTTGTCTTATTTTTAGTGTTTCACTTTGGACATTAAGATTTTTATCTAAGTTCTTTTGGTCTAAGCTGCAAATCCCTGTAAGTTTTACCCCTTCTTGTGTCTGTAAACGTAGCTTTTCTTCTACTTTAAAGCTTTGTTCTTTTTCTTGGGTCTCTTGAATTTCTTGATTAATCTTTTCAATTTGCTCACTTAAGGAACGTTCATTTACAGTTGCCTCATCAATATCATTAATGACCTTTTTTAGTCCAGATTGAACTTTAACCATAAGTATCTCATTATTTATTAATGTCTCTGTTTGAGTAATTGCTTCTTGCAATTGTGTTTGCTTATCTTTTAGCTGCGGTAATTGTTCTTCTTTTTCCTTATTAGCTTTTGCATATATTTCTTCTATGCTTTCTTTTTTTATCGCTAACTCTTTTTGTTTGGTTTCTAAGCTAACTCGCTCGTCTTGTGTTTTTTCAAGATCTTCCCTTGTCTTTTCATATCCCTGTAAAAATGGGTAAACCTTTGCTGCACTTTCTCCTTGTTTCACTCTTTGAGAGTGCTGCTCGATTTCTTCTGTCTGTGCATCTAGCTGCTTTTGTCTTTCCTTATAGTTTGCTAACTCACTTTGAAGATTCCAGATTTCTTCACCTTTTTTGTAGCGTTCATCCACTTCTTCTTGTTTCTTTTTAGCCGTTTCTAATTCTTTTGTGAGTACTGCAAGGTTTTGTTTTTCTGCTGTAAGCTTTTCTTCAGAAATATCGTCAAAGCTGTTCATCTCTCCAGCAATCTTGTTCGCTTCATCTCGTTGTATATTTATTTCTTTGGACAACTTAATAGAAAGCTTTTCACCATAATCTTGTAAATTAAAGAGACGTTCTAGCATATCTCTTCTATGCTTACCTTCTAATTTAAGAAACTCGCTAAACTTCCCTTGTGGAAGTACAACAGTACGTGTAAAATCCTCCAGACTTAAGCCTAAAATTTCTTTGCACACCTTATCTACAGTTGTTTTAGATTCAGCAAGGATTTCTTCATTATCATCTGTTATTTCCTTTACCATAGCAGAATGTGTTTTCGCATTTCCTGTTTTCTTATCTCTCTTAAAATGTCTGCTCACCACATAAATACGATTTGGCGAACCTGATATTTGGAATGTAAAGCTCACATTGAGGTCATTGCAATTAGTATTAATATAGTTGGAACTCTTTCTTGCAATATCTCCATATAAAGCTAACGTAATTCCATCTAAAATCGTAGACTTCCCACTTCCTGTTGGGCCAAAAATCCCAAAGAGTCCTCTATCTGTCAGTTTATTAAAATCTATTGTTTGTTCTTCTATAAAGCTATTTAATCCTTTAATCACTAATTTAATGGGTTTCATCCTCTTCCTCCTCTCCAAGTAAATTTAAAAGTACCTCTAATACTTCACTCTCTACTTCCGTTCCTCTTTCTTTTTTATAAAAGGCTTTAAAAATATCCTCGAAACTTCGCTCTATCATACGCTCTAATAATTCTGCTTCGTTCTCTTGTCCTTTTATCTTAGGTAAGATTTCTAAAATATCCGCCTTCAGAGTCTTCATCTGCTTAATTTCATCTTCTCTAATATAACGGTCTGTTTCAATTTCTAAGTACACATAGACTTCTCTATCCTTTTCCGCCTCACATTTATCAAGTGCTTCTTCAATACTTGTACATTTCCATATCTCAATAGGCTTGTACACTGGAATTGGTATTTCTTCAACCACCGCTTCTTTTTGTGGCTCCACATCTACCACTAAGCATTGCTTGGTATAGCTCACTTCTTTCTTATTATAATGAAGTGGTGAACCAGAATATCTGGCACGCTTATTAGTTCCTGGCACAATCTGTGGCTTATGAACATGTCCAAGTGCAATATATTGTGCTTCTTCCGGGAAACAATCTCCACTTACAATATAACTTCCACCAAGCTGAATACTTCTTTCTGATCCACCTTCTTCACTATCCATAGCAAAGAGATGAGATGTTACAAGATTAATCGTATCCTTACGGTAATGAACTGCTAAACTATTAAATAATGCTTTAATACGCTCACCATAAGTTGCTGCTCTCTCTTCTGCTTCTTCCATCTCTTTGTATAAAACTTCATTAAGTCGTTTTTCACTTGGATAAGGTACTGTTAAGATGATCGCATGTTCACCTCTAATCCTAAGCTCAATATACCCTTCTCCCGAATCCACCACTTCATGTTCACCATATTGTCCCGTTGATACAATTGTCTTCGGTGTCCCAACCATAATAATACCGTGCTCCATAGCTAGCGGTCCTGCTGCAATGAGACGTTCAGGATTATCATGATTTCCTGCTATGACTAATGTAATACGTTCTCCATTTTTAGAGAGCTTTTTTAATGTATCATAAAATAATTTTTCTGCCGCTGCAGGTGGATTGCTTGTATCATAAATATCACCTGCAATAATAATTAAATCTATATTTTTTTCCTCTACAATCCTTACAAAATCTTGTAAAAAGGCTTCTTGTTCTTTGAGTCTACTAACCCCTTCAAGATTCTTCCCTAAATGCCAATCTCCTGTATGAAGTATCCTCATTTTTGTACCTCCATCTTTTTATTAAGTGTATTATATCATCATATTTTTGTACTTACTCAATTGCTATATTTGCTATTTATTGAATTATTCATAATTGTTGTAAATATTTGATGCCTTTTGTAACCAATTGCCATTTATTATCTGTTATTATATAATCATCATATATATAACTACCCTTTATTTCTCAAAGGTTAAACTAGAGGTTATTCATCATGCTTGTTTTATATTTCTTTGTGTTCCTAATCTTATTATTAGGAATCAATGTTTTTATTTATTTAATCAGTCAATCATTAAAGAAAATGAACTACAAACTTACACATACCTCATATTATGTTATTTCTTTTTTAATTGTACTGCTAGTAGGATTACTAGCTACCATATACATAGTATACCTTATGATATAAACGATTTTATTACTAGAAAGGATTTATTAGATGGGAAAAATGACATCTCTTTTAGAGAAATATAAATTAATAGAAAAAGAAGATGACGGTACTTCTTTCACAAGTTCATCTCATATACCTGAAACTTCTCAAGAAACACCTATAGATGATGCACTACTCTCTACGCCATCTGTATCTGAAGTAGATTCTGCAGAACCGCAAGTACAAATGATTTCTTCTACTATAGAGAAAACAGAAGTTGAAACTCCTTCAACATACATAGCGCCAGAGACTACTTCTAATGAAGAATCAGCTCCTCTAGTTGAATATAATCAACTCTTAACACTCAATGATATTTATAATTATCTTAAATTAAATCAAGTAGCTGCAACAGATACCGTTTTCTTACTAGAAAATCTGATTAAAGCACTTCCTGAAGAGTTACCTGAGTTTGTAAAAAAGACTACTGTGAATAACATCATCGAAGCATCAGCTATGAATCTTTCTAAGCTACTAGAAGATGGCCGTGTACGTTCTCAATCTTTACAACAATTCGCTACAAATTATACCCAAACACATACAGAGGATATTTCTGCATTAAAAACAGAAATTTCTAGATTATCTGCCATCATTGCTGATTATCATCAACAAATCAAACATAAAGAAACCCTAATAGCAGAAGAAACTAACCTTATTCAGACAGAACAACAACGTATTCAATCTATCTTGGAGTTTTTCAGTAACTAGGTATGTTTACCAATTCTCCAAAGGTTTTCTATTTAAAACTACTTGGCTTTCAAGTAAGTTGCATTCTTTCTGCTATCGGATTCTGTACTTGTATGCTCTATAGCTTAGAACATATAAAATATGACCAAAAAATATATAAAAATATTCAAATATGCAATATTGACTTAAGTGGTAAAACATTAGACGAAGCAGTCTCTATTATTGAGACACAGGTCATTCACGCTTTATTAAATAAAGAATTATCTCTAACTCTTAATGACGCAAGTTTCAGCATACCACTTCATTCCTTCTATATTAACTCTGATTTACAAGAAGTGATTGAATATGCCATAGCTTATTCTGACTCTCTGTCACTAACGGAGCGCTGGCAATTCCTTAGTGGAAATGAGACTAAGAATTTTGATATTCAAATAGATTTTGATGAAGAGTCTATGCTAGCCTATGCCGAAGATTTCATCAATAGCTTTAATTCTTCTCCATCAAATGCTGATATTACAATCAATAACTCAGGTAAAATTACTACCGTATCACATAGTAACGGTCAGTATATCGATACAAAACAACTATCAAGTCAGCTTACTTCTATTTTAGAATCAAGCCCTTATGAACTACTAATGAATTATACTTCAAAGAGTCCTTTAATGCGTTCTGCTTCTAATATTTCTAATATTGAAATCAATTTACAAGAGCATTTAAACACATTAACACCTGAAATTGCATTAGAAGATTTAGAGCTTATTAACGCTGTAATATCTACCTATACAACTTCATTTTCTACATCAGCTGCTAATGCTACCAACATAAAGCTAGCAGCTGACACTATAAATGGTCAGCTTTTGATGCCAGGAGAAATCTTTAGTTTCAATACTGTTGTTGGAAATACTACTTTAGATAAAGGGTATGTATATGCACCTGTTATTGTAAATTCTAAACTTACACAAGGTGTAGGTGGAGGGATCTGTCAGGTTTCCTCTACCCTATATAATGCTATTCTATTAGCAGGTCTAGAAGTCACAGAACGTAGACCTCATTCCAAACCATCTAGCTATGTTCCTTTAGGACAAGACAGCACAATCGATTGGGGTACTATTGATTTAAAATTTGAAAATACACTTGATTACCCTATATATATATCTTCTTTTACTGAGAATGGTAAATTACATATTAGCCTATACTCTAACAAAGAACTTTTAGGCACAACCTATAAACTCTCTAGTGAAATAATCAAGGTACTTCCTTATACTACAAACTATGTAAAAGATACCTCCCTTTCACCAGGAGCCAAAGTTTTAGTCTCTTCAGGCAATAGTGGCTACCAAGTTAAAGTTACTCGCAACTCATATCAAAATAATGAATTAGTTGATACTGAAGTCATTTCTCATGACACATATAACCCAGTATCAACTGTTTATCACATAGGATAAAAAAGGCAGATAGTTGGTATCATCCACCTATCTGTCTTTTTTCAACCTCGTTCTTTTTCTCTATAAGCTATCTTATTTCTCTTACAACCTCTATCATCTCTGCTTCACAGTTATCTTCCACAAAATCGATTACATGATCCAATATACTATCACACTGACCTGTTGATTCAGCTATAGTAGCTACACCAATCATAATAGTTTGATGTGTATCTTGCTGTCCCACCTCACCAACAGATACATTAAACTTATTCTTCACCTTACCAGTAATACTCTTAACAATCATTCGTTTCTCCTTTAGCGAATGCACATAGGGCGCGTAACACTTAATTTGTAAAGTTCCAACCAACATCCTTATCCGCCTCCTAATCTTTGTATATAGTCATGATTATCTTTTTAGCCCTTTTTCTCCACTTGCATGACTACTTTGATTACTGTCATTGTAACATGTTTTGTTACTCTCATCTTTAATTCATATATCTAGTCTATCCTTTATAGGATAATCTATGCTTATACCATTAGGTGATAGAACGATATAATTAAGATATTTACATTTTCCTGTACCAAATTTTCTATAATACTTATTAGATTATTTTTGCTGCCACGATATTGATGTATTTCTCACCAATATGATTTTTTCTCTTATCATCTGTAACCCACATCCGTTCTATTTGAAAACCTGCTTCTGAAAATAATCTTCTTGCTAATCCTTCTGTTAGATTAATACAATATTGTCCTTCTCTTTCTCCCGCAAAATCTCCATAACCAAAAGAAGTGTACACAATCCCTCTATCCTTTAGGTACCAGTTAAAACGTGTAATAATCTTTCTCAGCTCTTCACTACACATATGAATTAATGAGGCACAAGCCCAAATACCATCAAACTTAATCTTTGAGTGCATATCTTGAAAACTACATAACAATACAGACTCTCCTATATTCTCTCCTGCTAGTCTACAGATTTCTTCCGAAGTTTCCATTGACACTACATAGTGCCCCAAATCTTTAAAGTATAAACTATCCGTTCCCATGCCACAACCTGCATCCAAAATTATTGCTATCTCCGGTAATCTCTCTAAAAAAGCTTCATAAAACTCCCTCATATCCATTTCCATAGAATCCTCAATAAACTTTGTAGCACTTGCATTATAATAACAGCTCATATTTTACTCCTTTTTACCTGATTTACTTCTTGGCTTTTTCTTCTTCGTCCACTTCTAGTTCCCAATATTTACATTTATTGTAACATACATTATCTAATTTTAATAATATTTTCCAAAATTATTCACACACTGAACTAATAATCCATGAGTTGTTGAATTTTTATCTCAAAATAATCAAATTAAACGAACTTATTTAATATAATTAACTACTTTATTAGTCTGCTGTTTTTATAAATAAAAATTTTTCCTTTATCAACACTAATTATCCAAATGTTAATAATTTATTTAATAGTTATGCAAAATATTTCTATAGAAGTAAAATAAATTTAGATATATAAAAATATACTCTGTGAGGTGATGTAATGAATTTTAAAATCCGTGGCAAAATTAATACTATGGTCATTGTTTGCTTATTAACGTTATGCATTATATTTGGATTCATGTTGGTAATTGTCGCAAGTATTTTTACCAATCACAAACTAGATGCCAGTCTTACTTCTGGCATGAATTATTTAGTTGATGTATTAGATGCTAGTTACCCAGGTGACTTTACAGTTACTGAAACTGAACTATTTAAAGGTGATTTTGATTTAAGTGACCCAACCATTTTAAATCGTTTAAAATCAAAAACCAATATGGAATATACTCTCTTCCTAGCTGATAAACGTATCGCTACTACTATTGAGGATTCCACACTTATCGGTACATCAGCTAGTGATGATGTCGCAGAAACAGTACTAAATAACGGAGATGTTTTTGAATCCCAAACTACTATTGGGCATGCTCCATATGCAGCTTTCTATTCTCCTATCACAGATGCCAATGGCACAATTATTGGGATGTATTTTGTAGGTGAACCATTAGCCCCCTATAAAGAAGCTGTCATAAAAATTCTTCTATATATCTTACTCATTACGATCATTACCATTATCCTTTCTATCTTTATAGTGGCTAGATTTAGCCGTAAATTAAGTGAACCTATCAATGATGTCCTTAATACGGTAACTGCTATTCAACATCGTAATTTCACAACAACATTAAAACCAGAAACCTTAAAACGTAAAGATGAAATTGGCGATTTAGCAAACGGCTTAGTGGCTATGCAAAATACTATGAGTACGCTCTTAAGCAACTTTAATGAACTTAGCGGAACCATACGTTCTGATTCTATAACATTAGATACTAACTCAGTTACAATGACTGATCACTCTGAAACCATTGTAAACGTTACTCAAGAAATTGCAGCAAATACAATTACTCAAGCTAACAGTCTTTTACATATTTCTGATATTGTTAATAATTTTGCTTCTAGTATTGATATAATGTCAGGCTCACTTTCTACAGTAAGTGCAACTTCACAAGAAATTGGGGCACTTTCTACTAGTAGTACAGCTCAAATGCAAGAAGTTACAGATTCTATTAAACTCTTTAATATTAAATTCAATGATTTTACAAAGAAAATATCAGAATTTGAGAATCGTGTGGTTGCTGTTCAAGAAATGGCTAATGTTATTGATAGTATTTCTAAGCAAACTAATTTATTGGCACTTAATGCTGCTATAGAAGCTGCTCGTGCTGGTGATACGGGTAAAAGATTTAGCGTAGTTGCTGAAGAAATTCGCTCCCTTGCAGAGCAAAGTCAATCTTCTACTCAAAATATCAGTAATATCGTAACAGATTTATCGAGTGCTTCTAAGCAACTAGAATCTGATACAACCACTATTAGTAATGAACTTACTACTCAACTTAATAACATTCGTGAAAGTATGTCTGTCTTTTCTAGTATTGTGGATTCTATTAATACTGTTATTCCACAAATTACTCTTGTTAGTACTAAAACAGAAGATGTTAATAGTCAAAAATCTATTATTGTTGAACGAATTGACCAAGCAAGTTCCATTGCTCAAAATATTTCAGCTGCTTGTGAAGAAGTTGCTTCATTCTGTGAAGAAAATAATACACTCATCGAAGAAATTGCTCATATCTCTACTAACTTAGAGGGTATTACTTCTACATTAAAGAGTGAATTAGACACTTTTAAACTAAAATGATATCTCTAAAATATACTTATCTACTACTCATTAATAGCAGATAAAAAATTAAGTACAAATCACTTTAGGATTTGTACTTAATTTTTGCCTGTAGAAATTTAATTTTAATACACAAAAGGGGAAATGCTCTCCACATTTCCCCTCTTTTATTCTATTCTCTCTTCTTATTCTGTATAGACTTCTACATCCACACTATATCCATATTTGAGATATGGACTTTCTTCAGTTGCTTCAATCATAACTGGAATAACAGTTTCACCATTTTTATCAATTGCCATATTTTGAACTTCTTTTACTTTTCCTTTTACTATAGCATCTCTATCAGCATATGGAATAATATCTACTTCTGCGCCTACTTTGATATCTTTAATAAACTCTTCAGATACATTTGCTTTGATTATGATACTTTCTTCATCTAGGATTTCTAATAAGCAAGTATTTGTTCCTCCTACTTGTGAACCTTCTACTACTTTAACTGTTTTGATTACACCCTTTGCAATGTCTAACACCACATCATTTCCTTGAATAAAAGTTTTTGCATACTTATTTTTCATTTGTTGTACTTCTAGATTAGAAATTTCTTGTTTGATTGCTGATGAATCTAGAGCTGTTTGATTACTTTTCTCTGTTGTACTTAGGGTATCTTGAATTGTAGCAATTTCTGAGTTGATATCCGCAATTTGTGTTTGCCTATCTTTCTTTATGTTAGCGATTTTTTGCTCAGCAGCACCAATCTTGTTCTTTAAATCAGTTGCTTTCTTCTCTAAGTCATCTACTGTTTTTTGAGTACTACTTCCTGCTGCTACAAGTTCTGTTTGTACTTGTATATCTTTTTCTACCATAGCCAAATCAGATTTATCACTTGTAATTTCAGCTTCTATTGAAACAATCTCTGTATCTGTACCGTTATTGATACGTTGCTGGATATTGCTTGCTTTGGACCTTAAATTACTGATTTGTTGTGAACTACCACTAGAAGATTTGATTTGTCCTTCTAATGTCTTTTTATCTAACGCTAATTCTTTTTCTTTTTTAATAATGCCAGTTTTATAATCTTCATAGTCGAGTGTCATGAGTTTGTCACCTTGTTTTACCTGTTGACCTTCTCTAACTAGAATATCTGTAACTATTGCATCAAAATCAATATGTACTTCTTTAATTGTTTCCGCACTCACTTCTCCCCATGCTTCCACAGTATTACCTTTTGTTTCTTCTACTACTGCTTCCTCTACAGCCACCTCTGCATTATTGGCACTTGCATTTTGACTTTGGCATCCTACTAATAAATTTGCTAAAATAGCTGTCCCCACTAACATACTCATTTTCTTTTTCATTTCTTGTATCCTCCCCGCACAATTACAGTGCTATTTGTACATCCTGAATATTTTCTTCAATATGATTAATTTCTCCATCCTTAACCATAATTAAATCTGTCCCATAGTTAGCTGACTCTCTTGAGTGAGTAACTTGAACAATTGTTTTTCCTTCTTCACGATTAATCTTTTGAAGAAGTAGCATAATTTCTGTTCCTGTTTTACTATCTAAGTTACCGATCGGCTCATCAGCCAAAATAATATCTGGATTATTCATAAGAGCTCTTGCAATGGCTACCCTTTGTTGCTGTCCACCTGACAGTTCTCTAGGTGTATATTTTCTTCTTTCTGTTAAACCTACAATTTCTAGGATTTCATTTAATCTATCTTTATGTTTTCTAACCTTTTGACCATCTAATAAAATTGGCAGTAAAATATTCTCCTCTACTGTAAGATTTGGAATCAGATTATAAAACTGAAAGACGAAACCGATATCTCTTCTCCTCATGATACTACTATCCTTATCTTTCATCACCATCAGTTCTTTACCATTTACTTTAATGCTTCCTTGGCTTGGCTTATCTAGTCCACCTAGTAAGTAAAGTAAGGTACTTTTACCCGAACCAGAAGGCCCCATGATGGAGTAAAATCCACCTTTACATATTTGAATAGAAATATCTTTTAAAATATCTACTTTTTGTGTTCCCAAGTCATAACTTTTCCATAGATTTTGAGCTTCTATTACAACTTCACCTGTTCTTGCCATCTATACTCCTCCTAAATCTATTTTCTAATTTAATTATTAACTAACGTTTATATTTTTATTCAAATCTTCCATACTCTAATGATTTAATTTATACCATACATTAATTGAATGCCCCTCTTAACTTATCCTACTCATATTTAATTGCTTCAATAATATTCAGCTTAGAGCTACCTCTTGCTGGAATAATTGAACCAATAACTGTAATCATCATGCCACCTAAGAAATAGCTCATAAATAATGATGGTACAATTACTATATCAATTGGCATATCCATAGCTTTTAAGATATAGTCCATCGTTCCACAGGTTAAAACGCCACCAATAAGCCCACCAACTGCACCAATAACGCCAGAACCTAATCCTTCTATGAAAATCATTCTAAGTACCTGCCATTTACTCATTCCTACAGAACGTAACATGGCAATATTTTGTCTTCGTTCAATGAAACTAATCATCAGATTATTAATAACCCCAACAACACCAATCATCATAGCCAATACCGCAAAAATTGAAATCATACCCATGATGGATGCATTCTGTTCTTTATTATTCTGAGCTTGTTGGTCAATCGTCATAATCCTAGAAGATGTTATACCTGCCAAACTATCTGTAAGCTGGTTACATACTTCTTCTGCATCTACCCCTTCCTTGGTTGAGAAAAAGATTGTATCATAGGTTTTCTTACCTGTATCGTGCTTAATATACTTCATAGGGACAAGTGACATAAATCCATTGTTCCATAGGGTATCCATAAACCCAATGATTTTATACTGTTTATCTACTCTATCAAATTTAATAGTGATCATATCCCCCACTTGAAGGTTGTATTTATTCTTTAACACCTCACCAAGGATAATATTTCTCCCCTCTTGAAGCTCTTGTAATAATTCATGTTCGTCACCTTCTATGTTATACACAATATATGGCGACATTTGTGTTGTTTGAATACCTTCAAAGGAAATACTTGTATTGTTAAACTCTTCAACTTCTAAATATAAATCCATTACTTCTATCGTATTAGTTATGTTTGTATTACGTTTCATGATTCTAAGTATTTGGTCATCACATTCCCATACCGTTGCTAAAATATCACATTTAAAGGTTGATTTATAAAAATCTATAACTTGGTCTGTCATATTTTGAGACATGGTACTGATTGCAAATAATACACTAATCCCTATCGTTATAAGGGTGATACTATTAAGCACACTACTGTTTTTCTTAATATTTTTGCTTGCTAGTTCTCCTATATTTCCAAAAAGTCCTCTAAAAATAATGCCTATTATTTGAGACATATATAATACAAACATAGGTAAAACCTTAATAATTCCAAAGATTACAATAAACATACCTAGTGTAGATGTTAACATGGCTATATTGCCTTTAAAACTACTACAAACCACAAAGCCTAAGATAATAAGACCAATACCTATAATGGTTCCCTTTAAATACTTGCGACTCTTATGTGGTCTATTATTTAAAATAATATCTTTGAGTGAAATCTTTGAAATGCTCATAATAGGTAAAATGGTACTCACTACTGCCATAACTAGACCAATCATAAATGTGGTAATATACACATCCATCGGTATCTGAGCTGATATTTCCACACCATCCCCCATTAATGAAACCATTAAATTAGCTAAGAGATATAATCCACCTTTGCCTAAGAAACAAGCTCCCACGCCACCTATGATTCCATAAAACGTAGATTCCATCAGAAGTACTGCATTCATACCCTGTTTTGTAGCACCAATACTTCTAAAGGTTCCTACCACAGGCAATTTCTCCAACATAATAACCTTAAATGAAGAATAAATAATAAATGCACTCATAAACATAACAATGAATGTCATCAATAAAAATGGTGTTGTAATCTGACCCAAGCTTTCTTCTAATTGATCTGGTTCAAACACTTTTTCCACTGTATATTTAGGATATGCCTCTTGAATGCTTGAAATCGCTTCATCCACTGTGACTTCTTGATTATTCTTAATATAAATCGTATCTGCCCTGCTACTTGTTTGAAAATATTTGCTAAGTGTATCAAATGGCATCAATGCTTGAATATATCCTTGCTCCCCTGTGAACATACCCTTATTATCAACAATTGCGACTAGGGTAAGCTTTCTCTTTCCTTTAAGGTCTACGGTAAGCTCATCTCCAACGGATAAACCTAACTGTTCCGCACCTCTCTTACTTAAGATAATCTTAGCCCCTTCAAAATCCTCTATACTTCCTTCCATTACGGCAAGTGTATTGATTGCTAAATAATCTTCCATATTATAGCTTTGAACACTAACATAACTACTTTCTTGTTCCCCAGGTTTCTTATATTCAAAACCCGTACCTATAGTTGGTACAACCGCTTCTGTAATATCATCAAACTTATTCATTTGGCTCAAGCTTATATATGTAGTAGGTGAATCTTCATTTGGATAAATTATGATTTCAGCCTCTCCATATACTGCTGTGATTAACTTTGAATAAGACTCTGTAATATTGGTTGAAAGTCTTGATGAAGCCAAAAATAATCCTCCTGCTAATGCAATTGCAAATATAATTAGAAAGGACCTAAACTTTTTTTCCATCATAGATTTTAATGTATACTTAATTAAAATATTCATGTTCCCTCTTTACTCCCCCTTATCTTTGTTTGACTTAACTAAGAATATTTTAATTATATAACCTTAATTTCACATTATTATTTTCTTAATTTTTAATTAATTTTTAAACTTATTTTCTCATCATTTTCTCATTTTTATGACGCTATCCAAACATTAACCCATACCTTATTTCGTTCAGATATACCTCTCAATCATAGATTAATTTATTCATACTTAATGGCTTCTATAATATTAAGTTTAGAACTTCCTCTTGCTGGAATAATAGAACCAATAACTGTAATTAGTATGCCTCCCATTAAATAACTCGGGAACAACTCTGGTACAACTTCCATATGAATAGGCAAGTCCATTCCTTTTAACACATAATCTAAGGAATAACATGCTAAAATCCCTCCCGATAATCCACTTACGGCACTTATCACTCCCGAACCTAAGCCTTCTATAAAAATCATCTTCAAAACTTGCCATTTACTCATTCCCACAGAGCGTAGCATCGCCATACTTTGTCTTCTTTCAATAAAACTAATCATTAGATTATTAATCACACCTACTATACCAATTACCATAGCTAATACGGCAAAGATAGAAATCATACTCATCAATGAAGCATTATTCTCTTCATTTTCTTTAGCTTGTTGTTCTACTGGTATTAAATCTGCATATGTAAGGTCTGCAAGACTCTCTCCTAGTTGAGTACATGTTTCTTGTAAGTTTGCGCCTTCCTTTGCTCTAATATAGAGCATACTATATGTTTTTACTTCTGCATCTTTTTTGAGATATTTCATTGGAACGATGCCATAGAATCCGTCTCCATTCATGGTATCCATATATCCTATGACCGTGTATTGTCTTGGAGTTTTTTCAAACTTAATGGTAATTGTATCGCCTACGTTAAGCTTATATTTTTCTCTTATTGTCGTGGATACAATAATGTTTCTACCCGCTTGTAGCTCCTGTAATAATGTTGGTTCATCACCTTGTATATTTAAATTTAAATCAGGTAATAATTGTGTGGTTTGAAAGCCTTCAATATCCAAGGTCGCACCCTTAAATTCTTCTACTTTCTCCTCTACATTAATAGATTCAATAACCCTATCTATGTTGGTATTTCTCTTGATGATTCTCACCATCTGGTCATCGCAATTACCTACCCAACCTAAAATATCACACTTAAACGTTACATTATAAAAGTCCAATACTTGATCAGAGACATTTCTTGTCATGGTGCCAATCGAAAACAAGACACTAATTCCTATAGTAATTAATGTGATACTGTTTAAAACACTACCGTTTTTTTAATATTTTTAGTGGCCAATTCGCCTATATTTCCAAATATCAAATTAAATAGAAACCCAAGCCCTTGTGATGCATATAATACAATCACAGGTACTACTTTAATCATACCTATAATGACTACAAAAAATCCTATGACTGAAGTCATCATGAGCATATCACCTGCAATGATTTCTGGTATCATCAAACCTATTATAATAAGTAAAACACCTATTATAGTTCCCCTTAAATATTTCCTTCCTTTGTGCGGTCTATTATTTAAAATAATATCCTTTAAAGAAATCTTAAAAACACTCATAATCGGTAAAATCGTACTTAATATTGCCATTACTAACCCAATAAAGAAAGTGATAATATAGGTATGAGCTGGTACAGTACATGACATTTCTACACCTTCTCCACCCCTCATTCCTAGTATTAAAGCAGAAAGAATATAGAGTGCTCCAGTTCCTAATAAACAAGCACCTATCCCACCTATTACACCATAAAAGATGGCTTCCATTAAAAGTACACCATTCATTGCACTTTTTGTGGCACCTACACTTCTAAAGGTTCCTACCACTGGCAATTTCTCCAGCATAATAACCTTAAATGAAGAATAAATAATAAATGCACTCATAAAAATAACAATCAAGGTCATTAACATAAAAGGTGAGGTAATTGTACTCATCTGTTGCTCAAGTTCTTCTACATTCACTGTCCGCTCTACCGTATAGTTTGGATATGCCTCTTGATATGTTGCAATTGCTTCATCTATATCCATATCCTCTTTTACATCAATGTAAACAATAGCAGCTCGATTATTACTCTTTATATACTTACAAATAGTTTCAAAAGGCATCATTCCTTGTGTCGTACCTTCTTCAAATTTAAAAATCCCTTCATTATCTACTATCGCTGCTAAAGTCACCTTTCTCTTCCCTTGTATATCTAAAGTGATTTCATCTCCTACTGACAATCCAAGCTTTTGAGCACCTTTTTTAGATAAAATTAGCTTTGCCCCTGTAAAATTTTCTATGCTACCTTCTAATACCACTAATTTATTGATTGCTAAATAATCCTGTATAGGATAGGCAGATAGACTTATATAGTCTATAACTGATTCTCCTGGCTTTTTATACTCTGCTGCCCCACTTATAAATGGTATAACTCTATTAGCTACACCTTCTACCTTATCGCAACCACTTAAACTCACATAATTTGTTGGCGATTCTTTATTGGTAGTAATCATAATGTCTGCTTCCCCATAGAAGTTCATTAACATGTTGCTATATGTATGACTAATATTATTTGTAAGCCTTGATGAAGCCAAAAATAATCCTCCTGCTAATGCAATAGCCAGGATAATTAGAAAAGATCTAAACTTCTTTTCCATCATAGATTTTAATGTATACTTAATTAAAATATTCATATTTTCCTCTTTAATCCTCCTTTGCTATGTTTGACTCAACTAAAAGTATGCTCAATCGCTATCTTATACTCATTGCCAATTGCATAATAAGTTTGATTGGTATAGAAGGAGCTGCTAACTGATTCACCGTTCCTACCATAAACAAATCCTTTTCCTTACAATAAAATGCAAAAGAGCCTGAAACCCCACTATGTCCTATTAGTTCTCCCTTTCCTTGAAACATGGTCATCAGTCCACCTAATGGAATTTGCATAAAACCACCACCATAATATATCGGCCCCTTGGTAATCTGTAATTTTCTATAATGAGATAATGCTTCTATTTGAGATAGGTTAAATAGGTCTCCTCCTATAAAAGCCTTTATAAAAATCATTAAATCCTTTACTGTACTGACTCCTCCACCACTTGCATGACAATTGCTTAAATAACGGGTTCTATCTATAAGTTGATCTTTATAATAAACTTTTGGCACATTAGTCGCATGTTCATCAACTAAATAGGTATCCTTTAATCCAAGAGGCTCAAAGATTAGCTTCTCACAAACCTTAGCAAAGGGCATCTCCATTAGTGTTTCAATAATTTTACCTAGAAGCTCAAAATTAATATCTGCATAAAAGGCCTTTTTTTCATGTCCTGGCTTAAAATGTGCTTCTAATTGTTTAGATAAAGTAAGCATTTTTTCAAATGGCATCTCTATATCTTCTTTTGTAAGCTGTTCTAAAAGGCTGTTACTACCTTCTTCAAATAAATCTGCTAATCCGCTATTTTGAAAAAGTAAGTGTTCTATAGTCAAATCCAATGAATACTCTTGCCCTTTATAAATATGTAACCCTCGCAGTATTTCATTGTCTAAATGGTCGCTAATCTTATCTTGAAGAGAAAGCCTTCCTTGCTCTTTTAAAATCAAAATACAGCTGGTGGTAAAAAGCTTTGTAACACTGGCCATTAAAAATGGTTCATCTAATGCACATTCTCCATATAGCTTACTATAAGAAAAATCCCCCTTAGTATTTTCCACTAAAAGTATGCCATTATAGATTTGTTTTGAATCTGTTACACCCTGAAAAATCGTATCTATCTTTTCTTCTCTAGTTAACACCTTAATCCTCCTTGTCTATTAAAACCTTTACCTATCATTTCACATCATTTTACATCACCTATTATCAAAAGCCCTTCTATAATTTATGCCGCCTTCTTTTATTATCTTAATTCTAAAAACTAGTCGTTTTATAATATTTACAATTTATTAGAATATTCAGATTTTGTTAACTTCTATATTAGACTTATCTGCACTTCTATTCAATGTTTTTATTTTTCGAGATTTTACGCAGTATTTTTTACCAACAAAAAGGCGGTATCGTATTTTACGATACCGCCCTTTTTATATTTTCTAATGTATAGGTACTTAGATTTACTTCTTATTCCCTAAACTAATAATGCCACTTAAATATGGCCTACTTATTTGAGTCATATATTGTCTTAAGTGATGATAACTTATATAATACTCCGTTCCCCAAGAAGAAATACGAAGCATAATATGCTGCGTGGCGCGCTCTGCCTGCTTATCAATAATCATGCCTGTTATAACAACAAAATGGCCAAATATATTTTTCTTTATGACTTGATAACAGGCGTATGGTGTATGTGATTTTCTCCCAAGTGGATTTAAGATTCTAGTCTGTTTGTAAAACGGTATGCCTTTTTTACGAAAACGGCTTAGGATAAGAGGCAAACTATGTCCAATCATTAAAATAACCGGCTGATTAGCTTGTAGCATCTTTTCAATTTGTTTCATCATCTCTACACCGTTCAAACTCATATCCCATATTGCTTTATGCTCAATATGATTATCTTTAGCATAATGATTAATGGCTAACGTTAATTGCGGTGCAAAGGTACCTGAACTTCCTAAAATAACAACATAGTGCTTTCTTATTTCTTCTACTAGAAGCATATAATTCTCTTTTGTAATCTGATTTCTTTCATCTAAATATTGTCCTGCAAAGGTTTCTTTACCATTGGGTAGGGTCATTGCCCAATATAAAAACAAATCTGTGATTGCAATCACACCACACCCATATTGACTCATCAAGTAATTATTTTTATCGCTTTTATCCTTTGGAAACCATTCTTGATTTCCGCCATAAGCAATCTTACAAATGTGTCTTCGATATCTATTTTCTACCTGCTCCTCACGTTTTTTCTCATCAGACTTACTTTCACCATAATCTTTTATACTAACGTATCGTCTACGTGATAATCCATATCGTTTCACTTGGTCCATACTTCTTACCATGTTTTTACCTTTCTTCTAGATTACATATAGCTCATATTATGCTTTCTCATTAAAAGATTCATGACCTTAATGACTTCACACGCCATATCACTTAGCATTTCTCCTTCTTCTATTGAAGTAAGTGTTTCGATAGTATCTAGTAATTCTTCTGCCATATAAGTTTCTTTAAGTATTTGTAGAGCTTGAAGTTTTTCTTTAAGTTCAACTTCTACTTCATCCATTGCTATACTTAATACATCAAGTTTTGTTTGCTCATACATAGCAATCGACGCATCATAAATGCTATTTTGAGAAGATGCTATTTCTTCTTGTAGCTTAGCTTTTTCTTCTGCTAAAGCTGTATATTTCACATCATACGCTTCTGCCATTGCAATCAGACCTGATGTTTTATGTAAAAATTCATTCACTAATTCTACTTCATTTTTAAACCATTCTATATTTGACATACTATTAAACTCCTCTCCCTCATATTTCTCTAATATTGTATCTAGAATATTTTGTTCTTATTATATATGAAAACTTTGCTTTTTTCATCTTACTAATTGATTCATCTCCTAGTATCTTTTACATTTTATATGGATTTTTTGTATTACAACCACTCATCAAATACTTTGTACACAAAAAACAGAAATACACACCTTGAGTATACTTCTGCTTTTCATACTTTATTCTACATCAATCACTTCCTGTGCCATTTCAAAAAGTTCTTCAGAGGTCATCTCTGTATCAAATACCAGCAAACCATATTGCAAATCCTTAATATCCCAATGCACTGAATACACATCATAATATTCTATCTCATCACTACCTGTAGACATCTCATAATCATCCCGTTCTAAATTAATTTTGTCTTCCTCAGTTAGTTCATACCCTTCAGGTACGCTTTTATAGTGTGTTAAATAATAAGATAAAATCATATCACCATATTCTGATTCAATTATCTTTCTATCTTATCATTTTCTTTAACTATGGTTTGTCCTACTTGTTCCACTTTCTCCTGGGTCAATGTAATGGCTTTGATGATAAAACTAGGTAACTCAATCCCCGCCCATTGTAAATTTTCAAGGTTACTAATGAGTTCTCTCACAAAAAGCCATGCTAAGGTAAGTGCTGTAAAAATAATCTTGGTTGTAATATGTATTCCTAGATGATTGGCTATTTCTTTTAATCCTAAGTCTAAAATAAGTGACAAAATAATCAGTAAACAAAGTCCTAACTTCCTATATAGGCCTTTCATGACTTTTCGACTTTCTGCTCGTTCATCTTGCCTACTGCTTGCTGCATACACGCGTGTGACCAAATCTAGCATCATTAAGAGAATGACCAAATACAATAGTGGCGTAAATACCCCAAATATATTCATCATTACTAAATTAATTGCCATTGCTAATTTGATTGTTTCTTGTTTGATTTTATTCATCTTTCTACCTCCTATCTCGTAAAGGTAATGTCAAGTTTGACATTACTTCTTAAATTTAAATATCATATATATCAAGGGTTTATACTATTTTTTGCAATAAAAATAGCGATATCCCCTATTTCTAAGTTATAATTGAGTCTCCTACAACAACAAATACAACTAG
>JAGAVZ010000270.1 GCA_017941635.1 Cellulosilyticum sp. | reverse complement strand
TGTGATAAAAAACATCAAATCTTTGGTGAAAGCAAGATTGATGAAGTGGCAGCAGAATATAACCTTAAAGTATTAGGTAAACTACCAATCGACCCATCTATTGCAAAAGCTTGTGATAATGGACAAGTTGAAGAAGTAGAACTAGAAGCAATCAATGAGATTGCAGGTCAAGTTGAAGCATTTTGTAAGTAATAAATAGTACAAGTTTATTATGTGAGTTTTAAATTTATAGATGAGATAAAAAAGGTGATGACCATAAAGTGTATGCTTTATGATTATCACCTTTTTAATTTGATTAAAGATAGAGCTGTATAAATTAGTATAGATAGATTTAGAGTTAATAGCATAGAGGTGAATAGACACCTGATTAGTTTTATATGTAGCGCTAAATTTAGATATCTTGTTTAGGTCTAAATGGTGATTTTTAAGTAGTTCAGCAGATGTGGCATGTATTAGATTCACCATTGGAATAACTTTTGAGCAAGTATTAATATGGTAATAGGAAGATAAAATGAGCTCAATATAGAATAATGATTAAATTCTGTAAATAAATATATTATTAATATGGTTAACGTGATGTATAATAAAATTACTACCAAGAGTAGGAGGGATGCGCATGCGTATTGCGGTTACGACAAATGGAAGAAATGTATCTGAACAATTTGGGAAGACGATTAAATTTACTATTTTTGAAGTACTGAGTGGACAAATGAGAGGAAAGCTACTTATCAATGTTTCAGCAAGCGGTGGGCAAGAAGCACTAATCTATATTTTGAAGAATGAAGGGGTAGAGGTATTACTCTGCGGAGAAATATCGGATAAGGTTAAAGAAGCATTAAAACAATATGACATTGAAGTGATTTCTGGATTGAAAGGAAATATACGTTCATTAATTAGAGCTTATACAAAAGGCTATCTTAGAGAAGATTAAAAAGGGATTTAATTAAAAGTAATTGATTACAGGTAATCATGATTACCTATAATTATTGAAAGTTGTATAGTGGGGAAAGAAAAACAACAAGAATTGTATGATATTTGTAATAGTCCTTATTGATAGGAAATAAGCGTAATAACATTACCAAAGTAATGCTGTTTACGCTTATTTTTATATTAAGAAATAAAATTAGAAATTATGACCATTCCAGCCCCAATGTGTTACAAATTCATATTTTACATAAATGCACTTAGCTGGAATACCAAGTTCTTTTTCATATAAATTGCAAATTTGACCTGTTAAGGTTTCCAAAGTACTATCAGAAGTTGAACCGAAGATTTTTACTTCTACAAAAGCACCTTTTTCTAATTCTGTTCCTCCAAAGTATAGAGGATATTCATCATTAAAACCAACCATTAAGAAACTTTCACTTTTTCCTGGGATAGTAGTAATAAGTTCGCCTAGTTTTGTTTTAAGATGCTCACGCTGCTCTCTAGATAATTTACAAGTTACTTTTGAATCGATAAATGGCATAGGACTGCTCCTTTCTTAATAAAGATATACTTATGTACTAAGTATAAAGCTAAAGGGGGAAGGGTGCTAGGCAAAATATAGTAAATAAAAAGTATAATGGGATATGTTTATAAGAGTGTAAGTGTGTTAAATTGACAAAATTATGAAAAGTTAGTACAATCAGTGTGTTTGTTGATATTAAAGTGAATAAGATATTCGGGGAGGTCTTTATGTTTAAGAAAAGTAGACTATTAGTAACAGGTTTATTAGGATTATCAATGTTCTTCACAGGTTGTGGTGCAAATGAAAAAGAAAATGCAAAGGATGTATTGAAGTCAGCATCAGCTAAAATGAGTGAAGCAGAAAGTTATGAAATGAATATGACAATGAGCATGAATATAGCTCAGGGAGAAGAAAACTTGAATATGGATATGGAGACAGCAGCAAAATGTGTCCTTAAACCAGAACTTGCACTTCAAATGGATTCTGCAATAGATATGACTATCGCAGGAGAATCTCAAAATATTACAATGCAACAATATGTTGTTAAAGAAGATTCACAGTATACATTATATACAGGAACAATGGGAATTTGGGGAAAAACACCAATGGCAGGGTTAGAAGAAGCAGAAGCAATGCTTCAAGATCCAAATGCTAGTCTTGAGAAATACTTAGAAACAATTGAAGATATTTCTTTCTCAGGTGAAAAAACAGTTAATGGTATAGATTGTAAAGAAATTAAAGTGAATCTCACAAAAGAATACTTTAATGAAGTATTAGATAATGCAGATATGCTTAATACAATGGGAATGGATGAAACAAGTTTAAATACAACCTTAGATGCAATTAATGGTGTAGAAAACTTACCAGTTTATTATTATGTTGGTAAAAATTCAGGAGAACTTGTAGGTTGTAATATGGACATGAGTGATTTAATGAAAAAAGTCGTGTTAGCAACAACAGGTGAATCAGAAGATTCAGTTAGTGAATTAAAAGTTGTAATGGATATGACATTTGGCAATATGAATGGTGTATCTGAAATTACATTACCAGAAGAAGCAAAATCAGCAGTAGAAATGAATTTACCACAATAACTTTTTGAGTTAATAATCTTCGGCGGATGATATTAAAGTTATCTACCGAAGATTAATTTTTATAAGAAAAAGTCTTGACATAAATAATAATATAGTGTAATATCAATCAAGTCGACAGCAGTTGGCAAATAAATGAACTTTGAAAACAAAATAGTAACCATAAAACCAGTCGATTCATTAAGTTTCTTTTGTAGAAACAAATGAGTACAAACTTCGAAAGAAGTTTTTACGTACTAGTAAACGAGTATAAAGCTCGAGTCAATCAAATTTTTTATGAGAGTTTG
>JAGAVZ010000269.1 GCA_017941635.1 Cellulosilyticum sp. | reverse complement strand
TACTGGTGACGGTGACTTACTCGATCAATTAGATCAAAGATTTGTTATCGACATTAACAAAGAATTCCCTGAAGAACAAGCAGAACAACTCAAAAAATACATAGGTAAAAAAACATACCAAGTATCAAGAGTACCTACTTTAGTAGTACGTGCTTGTGACGGTGGTACAACCTCAAGATGGTCTGCTATGCAAATCGGTATGAGTTTCATTTCTGCATACAAATTATGTGCAGGAGAAGCAGCTATTGCTGATTTCTCATACGCAGCAAAACACGCAGACGTAGTATCTATGGCTAGTGCAATGCCATCAAGAAGAGCAAGAGGTCCTAACGAACCTGGAGGTGTAACCTTTGGTGCATTTTCAGATATGGTACAAACTAGCAGAACCTCAGATGACCCTGCTCAAGTAACTTTAGAAGTTATCGGAGCAGCAGCACCTTTATATGACCAAGTATGGTTAGGTTCATACATGTCTGGTGGTGTGGGATTCACACAATATGCTACAGCAGCATACACAGATGAAATCTTAGACGACTTCATTTACTACGGTAAAGATTATGTAGAACAAAACTATGGTGGATTATGTCAAGCTGAAGCTACAACTGATGTAGTAAGAGACATTGCTAGTGAAGTAACCTTATACGGATTAGAACAATACGAAATTCCTGCAGCACTCGAAGACCACTTTGGTGGATCACAAAGAGCAGCTGTACTTGCAGCTGGTGCAGGTTGTTCAGTAGCATTCGCAACTGCTAACTCTAACGCAGGTGTAAACGGATGGTACTTAAGTCAATTATTACACAAAGAAGGTCACAGCAGATTAGGATTCTACGGTTACGACTTACAAGATCAATGTGGTTCTTCTAACTCCTTATCCATAAGAAGTGACGAAGGTCTTATCCATGAATTAAGAGGTCCTAACTACCCTAACTACGCAATGAACGTAGGTCACCAACCTGAATACGCAGGTATTGCTCAAGCACCACACGCAGCTAGAGGAGACGCTTTCGTACTCAACCCTCTCATAAAAGTTGCATTTGCTGACAAAAACTTATTATTCGACTGGGCTAACCCAAGAGAATGTATCGCAAAAGGTGCAATTAGAGAATTCATGCCTAGCGGTGAACGTGACTTAATCAACCCAGCTTTATAAGTATTATTGATTAAGGGAATATGAAGGAATATTTATATATAATGATATACATATATCATTATAGAGTTTCCAAGTAAACTTAAGTATAGTAATATATTCAATAATAATTTATTAATGAATGGGAGCAAGATACGACCAGTATTACCTTGGTAGACTAGGTACGATCTGCATCGCCTCATAATAAAATTATTATATACTTTTACTGGGAAAGAATTAAAGGAATTATAGTATTGCTATGGAAATATTATATTCCTTCATATTATTTCTCTATTTTTTAAAAAAATTTATTTTATATCTAATTATTTTTACAGATAATTTACTGTTTGAATTATCAGGATTGTTTATCTCTTTTTATTGCTTTGTAATTTAATTATTAAAAAAAAGTAATGATTTGGAGGTTAATAATTAGTAAACATATTTTGCTTCTTGTTTTACAACTTCATTATTTTCATGTGTGATTAGTCCATTGTTTATTGTCATGATACATTCGCCTTGATATTCATAACCTTCAAATGGTGTGTATTTACCTTGGGTGTAAAAGTTGTCCACATCTATCTTGCCACTTTTATTAACATCAACAACACATATATCTGCATCATAGCCTTTCTCAAATTTTCCTTTATTTTCTATTTTAAATATTTTTGCAGGATTATAGCTTGTTAGGCGTACAATTTCATCTAATGTTATATTATTTTTATTCAGTTGTGTCAATAATAGATTCATTGT
>JAGAVZ010000268.1 GCA_017941635.1 Cellulosilyticum sp. | reverse complement strand
TTTACGAGAATTTGTAGTATGATTAGGGTAGTCCATAGTGATTATCCTTTCTGTTAAGTTTTTGTGTGGTAACTTTAGCTTAACACAGAAAAGTCACTATGGGCTTTTTTATTTAGTTCAATTTGATTTTACAATGAGCCGATAAATTATTTATTTGATACAGGAGTATTTTTTATGAGATGCAAGGCTTTTGCATACAAGTGATATCATATTCTTCAAAACCAAACTTTTTATACAGCTCTTTAGCGTCTTTGGTAATGAGGAGGCCGCGTAAAGATTTTAAAGGTTCATAGGTGACAATAGCCTCAACTAATTGATTGCCAATGCCCATATTACGATAGTTTTGGTCTACAACGACATCTACGATATAAAATCTTGTAGCAAAGTCTGTAATGACACGTGCAAAAGCAATTTGTATATCGGTTGCATCATCTAGTAGCCCAAAACTCAATGAATGAGTGAGGGCTTTTTCAAGCATTTCTAGGGAATAGCCTTTTGCCCAATATGTTTGAGAAAGTAGTCCAAGGATATCCTGAAGGCGCATAAACTCACGTCCAATGAGAATAGAATAGTTTTCCATAGTGTTAGCTCCTTGTTAAGTAATAGATTTACAAATTCATAAGTTTATAGATTGATGAAATGATAACTTTATGAATAAAATGCATAACTATAATAAATATACACTTATTATAGATGTGCATGAATAAAAATGCAAATTTATTTATAAAAATTCTAAAAAACTCTTGAAAATTATAAAAAGCAATTTATAATTAAGAATATATTATCTAAAAAGAATGAAAAATTCAAATAATAACTAGATGGGAGGATGCACGATGAAAATAATTGAAGGTAGTGTTACAGCAGCAAAAGGATTTCAGGCAACAGGTGGTCACATTGGCATTAAAGCAGATAAAAATGATTTAGCAGTTGTATATAGTGAAACACCATGTACTTATGCGGGGGCATTTACACAGAATGTGGTAAAAGCAGCACCAGTACATTGGGATAAAGCAATTTTAGAGAGCGGAAGAAAGGTTCATGCAGTAGTTGTAAATAGTGGGAATGCCAATGCTGCAACAGGTCTTCAAGGGGAAAAAGACGCAGCAGATACAGCACTTGTGCTAGCGCAGGCACTAGGTGTGGACCAAAAAGAAGTATTAGTTTGTTCAACAGGTGTCATTGGTGTGCCAATGCCTATGGAACTGATTAAAAAAGGTGTGCCAGAGGTTGCTAAAACATTAGGCAGTTCATTAGAACATGGCAATTTAGCAGCACAAGCCATTATGACAACAGATACGGTTCAAAAAACAATTGCTGTGGAAGAGACCATTGGAGAGATTACTTTCACAGTAGGTGGAATGAGTAAAGGGGCTGGTATGATTCATCCCAATATGGCTACTTTACTTGGATTTGTCACAACCGATATTAATATTTCCAAGGAAATGTTACAAAAAGCTTTAAGTAAAGCAATCAATACTTCTTTCAATATGATTACAGTAGATGGGGATACAAGCACCAATGATAGTGTACTTGTTCTAGCAAATGGTCTTGCAGGGAATCCAATCATTGATTCAGAAGGGGAAGCATTTGATAAATTTTATGCAGCACTTTATGAAGTGTGTAAATACCTGGCTGTATCCATTGCAAAAGATGGCGAAGGCGCTACGAAATTATTAGAAGTTCGCCTATCAGGAGCAAAAAGCTTTGAGGATGGCAAAACATTAGCAAAGAGTATTTTAACTTCTAGCTTAGTAAAAACTGCTTTCTTTGGTGAAGATGCAAACTGGGGACGTATCTTCTGTGCAATGGGCTATTCAGGAGTTAATTTTGATCCTAATAAAGTCAATATTGCCATTGAAAGCAGTGCAGGAAAAGAAGCTATGCTAAGTGCAGGCCTACCACTTGCTTTTAGTGAAGAAAAAGCAAAGAAAATCTTAGAAGAAAAAGAAATTACTATTTTGGTTAAGATGGGCGAGGGAGATGCTCAGGTTACCGCATGGGGATGCGATTTTAGTTATGATTATGTAAGAATTAATGGGGATTATCGTAGCTAAAAAAGAAATACACAGCCAAGAATGATAACAGGAAATAGGGTAGATATACAAGGTAATACGTAGATTTTGTAGCAAAAGTTTTAGAAACGGGAACTAAAAATAAAAAGCTACAAACAAAAATTTAAAAAGCGAGAGAAAACAACCAAGGGGACTATTGTAGTGAGGCATGTAAATAAACAAGCAAACAGACAGTAGGGGGTTAAAAAATGGATGGATTTGAAAAAGCACAGGTATTAATTGATGCGTTACCATACATAAGAGAATTTAATGGGCATACAGTAGTGATTAAATATGGCGGAAGTGCCATGCTTGACCCAAATATTAATCAAACCATTGTTCAAGATATTGTGATGCTGAAGTTAGTGGGTTTAAAGCCGATTATCGTTCATGGTGGAGGACCAGAAATTAACAATATGCTTGCTCGTTTAAATATTAAATCAGAATTTATTAATGGACTTCGTGTCACAACCAAGGAAACCATGGAAGTTGTGGAAATGGTTTTAGCAGGAAAAGTAAACAAACAAATTGTAGAAATGATTTCCGGGCAAGGTGGCTGTCCAGTAGGGCTTACAGGAAAAGATGGCAAAATCATTAGAGCCAAAAAGCTAGAAAAAGACGGTATTGATTTAGGTTATGTAGGCGAAATTGTCAAAGTCAATACAAGATTGTTAAAATCACTTATTGATGATAGCTTTATTCCTATTATTTCACCAATTGGGTCTGATGATGAAGGCAATACTTATAATATCAATGCAGATTATGCAGCTGTAGCGATTGCAGCAGCAATGAATGCAGAGAAATTAGTATTCTTAACAGATGTGGAAGGTGTGCTTAAAGATAAGGATGATCCATCTTCACTTGTTTCTTTCTTAAATGATGAAGAAGCAAGAGAATATATTCATGATGGCATTATTGCAGGTGGTATGATTCCAAAAGTAGAATGTTGTATGGAAGCAATCGAAAAAGGTGTTTCTATGGTGCATATTTTAGATGGTCGAAAGAAACATGCACTATTACTTGAAATTTATACACCAAATGGTATTGGTACCATGTTGTATAAAAAGGGGGCAAAATAAATGAGCAAAGTGATTGAAAATGGTGAGCAATATGTCATGCGTACTTATGGTCGTTTTCCAGTTGTATTAGACCATGGAGATGGCGTTTATTTATACGATGAAAATGGTAAAAAATATTTAGATATGTATGCAGGGATTGCGGTTAATGCACTTGGATATAATCATCCAAAATTAACAGAAACACTTCAGGAACAAGTGAAAAAAATGCTTCATGTTTCTAACTATTACTACACAAAAGAATTAGTGGAAGCTGCTAAACTCATTGTAGAAAACTCTATCTTTGATAAAGTGTTCTTCTGTAATAGTGGGGCAGAAGCCAATGAAGCAGCATTAAAGCTAGCCAAAAAATATGGTAAATCTAAAAGTGAAAATAAAACACAAATTATTGCTATGAAAAAATCTTTTCATGGTCGTACTCATGGGGCGCTTGCTTTAACAGGGCAAGAAAAATACCAAAAGAGCTTTATGCCACTTGTACCTAATATTCAGTATGCAGAATACAACAATCTTGAGAGCGTAAAAGCACTCATCAATGAAAATACATGTGCTGTGATTTTAGAAGTGATTCAAGGTGAAGGTGGGATTATCCCAGGTACCAAAGAATTCCTTCAAGGTGTAGAAAAGCTTTGTAAGGAAAATGATGCCCTACTTATGATTGATGAAGTGCAAACAGGTATTGGCCGTACAGGTACACTTTTTGCATTTGAACAAATGGGCATTAAGCCAGATGTGGTCTCTATGGCAAAAGGACTTGGTGGCGGGGTACCAATTGGTGCCATGGCTTGCAGCGAAAAAGCTAACGTCTTAGTGCCAGGAGATCATGCTTCAACATTTGGAGGTAATCCACTTGTAACAGCAGCTGCTGAGGTTGTTTTAACAGAGCTTACACAAAACGGTCTTTTAGACCAAGTTAAAGAAGTAGGGGCATATTTAAGAGAACAACTTTTAGCCCTTAAAGAAACATTTGACTGCGTAGTAGATGTAAGGGGATACGGCTTAATGCAAGGGATTGAACTAACCATTCCAGCACTAGATGTAGAAAAGAAATGTATTGAAAAAGGTCTGTTACTTGTAGGAGCAGGGGAAAAGGTTGTACGTTTTGTACCACCACTTATTATTACAAAAGAACATGTAGATGAAGCAATGAGTATTTTAAAAGAAGTTTTAGCTGAAAGTTAGTAAAATAGAGATAAAGAATGATAAAAGATAGGGTTTGTCATAAAAGTTCCATATAAGAGAAGGGGGATGTTGAGTGTAGCATCTCCCTTTACCGCGTTGCATAAGCAATACTTCAGATAAGAAGAACATTTTTCTTTACATTAAATATCAGTGAAACAATAGACTGTACGGTATTAAAATGAGTAAGAAAAATGAAGTTAAGGAGAGCATATAGATGAAGAATGCCGATATTCGTTTTTGGAATTATAATGAATTTTGTAAGGTGGATGAGTGTAGTTATAAATTAATTCAATCTTTTATAGAGCATAAGATGATACAAAAAGAAAAGTTATTGTTTAATAATATAACCATTTCGGGATATAACGATATGTTTATAAATGAAAGACAACAGATAGAAGATTTATTTAAAGCCTTTAATCATTATCAGATAAGTAAATGTGATGTGTTTTATGCAGGAGGGTGCATCAGTTATACATTTAATGAAGAAAATAAGGATGAAGTTTTTGAGGCACTAAAAGAGGATTTAAAGCAGGTATTTGAGGAACTGGAAGAAATGGGTTATGAGCCAATAGAATTATTTGAAGTAAAGTCAACAGACACGGTCCAGGATGTATTAGAAAAAATAGAACAGTATATTGTAGAATATATGACCAGTAAACAAAATGGATGTAAAGAGTGGATATATAGTAGAACACCTAAAATTATGTTGCACTTTAAGGCTGAAGGAGATTTAAGTACAATCATGAAAATGTTAGGTGTAACAAATATCGCAATTAACTTTTATATTGAAGGAGAAGAGGAAACATCTATATTCTATATGAGAGAAGTAGAACATTCAGGAGAGAGAGAAGAGATACAACTCTATGTATCCAACATATCAGAAAGTTTAAATCAGAGCTTGGTCAAGATTGTGGAAGAATATAACCTGAGTGCAAAAACGCCAGCAAGATGTGGTTTAAGTTATGATGAGTTTTAAATAATATGATTACTGAGTAGAAATAGTACATAAAGGAGAATGAATATGTTAGGAACAATCGTTAATACCATAGCGATAATTGTAGGAAGTATCATAGGATTATTTTTAAAAGGTGGTATTCCTAAGAAATTAGATGAGGCCATTATGAAAGCACTGGGATTAAGTGTTTTATACATAGGCATTACAGGCAGTTTAAAATGTACAGAGACACTACTTCTTATTTTATCACTAGTAATAGGCGTCATTATTGGAGAACTATTGGATTTAGATAAAGCTTTAAATCGTTTAGGGCAAAAAATAGAAGAGGCTTTTAAGAAACACTCAAAAAGTGAAGGAAGTATGGCAGAAGGATTTGTAGCGGCAAGTTTACTTTTTTGTGTAGGGTCAATGGCCATTGTAGGCTCCATTCAAAGTGGATTAGAGGGCAATCATGAAACACTATTTGTAAAATCTATGTTAGATGGGATTACTTCCATTATTTATACTTCCACTATGGGAATTGGCGTAGCAGTTTCAGCCATAGCAGTCTTTTTGTATCAAGGTATTATTACAATGGCTTCAGGTTTTCTGGGAAGTATTTTAGTAGAAACACAAATTACCAATATTGGTGCCATAGGTAGTGTGCTTATTATTGCATTAGGACTCAATATGTTAGAGATTACAAAAATCAAAGTGGCTAACTTTTTACCAGCTATTTTTATTCCGATGGTTTATTATATAGGGCAGAGCTTTTTAAGGTAAGTAGATCAATTTATATGACTAAGAAAGATGAAAGGGGGAATCTTTCCCAATTAGAAGGCTATAATAGAATGATGGGACAGAGGATGGCAGAGGTTCAAGAAGATATCATTCAGAATATAAATAAATCTACAAAAGGACAGCCTGGTTTTGAACTGTCCTTTTGATAGGGATAAAAGTCGTTTTATTTATTTTCTTTAGAAGGCATATCGCTTAAATAAGCATCTAATAAAGCAGCAGCGTCTTCCACGCAACCAATACAGCTTCTAAGAACTGGACCACCTGTTTCGCCTTTTAATTCACGGCAGATAGTGGATTTGTTTTTAGCTTCAAATTCTTTTGCAAGGGCTTGAATGCTTTGATAAGTTTGCATTTTTGTTTCTCTAGGATTGTCTAAGTCACCCTTACTGTTGATTAAACTGAGTATCATATACATACCTGTTACAGCACCGCAGGTTTCACCTAATCTACCCATACCACCGCCAAAACCTTCCGCCATACGAAAGGCATCTTCCTCTCGAATGCCAAGGGCATCACAATAAGCACAGACTACAGCTTGAGAGCAGTTGTAGCCTTTTTTAAAGTTTTCAATTGCAAGATTTTTACGTTGTTCCATAGTATTTAATCTCCTCATGATTCTTGTATTAATTAAGTTACTTCCACTAAATTATAACACCATCCTATAAAAAGTGTTATGCAGTATAAGGTTTTTGTAATGCATTTATATTTTATAAGATAGAGTAAAAATTTTAAAATGGCATATAAATAAAATGATGAAATAAACAACAAGGAGGCAACATAGGTGAAGTGTCTAGAGGAAAGAAATAAGAAAATCAATAGATTGAAGAAAATCATGGTGTATACACTTTTAGTGACTACACTCGTAGGACAAGCGCCTAAATTAGAGGCAAAGCAAAATTTTGTGGTATGTATTGACCCAGGGCATCAAGCAAAAGGCGATCCAAAAGGTGAACCCATTGCTCCAGGTTCTAGTAGCAAAAAAGCAAGAGTAGCATCTGGAACAGCAGGTGTGGGTACAAAGAAACCAGAGTATGCAGTGAATATGGAAGCAGGACTTATTTTAAAAGAATTACTCACTCAAAAAGGCTATCAGGTTATTATGACAAG
>JAGAVZ010000031.1 GCA_017941635.1 Cellulosilyticum sp. | reverse complement strand
TATTACAAAATAAATAATTGGGTGATTGAACTATATACAGATAAGAAAGATATTAATTTAGAAACAAAACTAGAAATGTTGCTTGAGGATGTAGAGCTATATTATGAAAAATATGAAGCATACATTGATACAGAAAAGCTATATCAGATACGTTATGAAATTTAGGAGGTAACCTATGAGTAATAAAATCAAGTACGGTCTTAAAAATGTACATTATGCACCAGTTACTGAAACGACCACATCTGGGATAACAAGTGTAACCTTTGGAACACCGGTAGCCATCCCAGGTGCAGTCAATTTAACACTATCTCCAGTAGGAGATACAACGCCTTTTTATGCTGATGATATTGAATATTTCACAGCTATTGCAAATAATGGCTATGATGGTTCTATTGAAATGGCACTTATTCCAGATAGCTTTAAAGTGACGATTCTTAAAGAAGTAATTGATGCTAAGAAGGTCCAGTTTGAAGAAAGCGATAAGCAACCGGCTCCATTTGCATTACTCTTTGAATTTGCAGGAGATATTAAGGCAACAAGGCATGTTATGTATTACTGTAAGGCAACGAGACCTAATATCGAAAGTGGTACAAAAGGCCAGAGTATTGAGCCTAAGACAGAAACCTTAAATCTTACATGCAGAAATTTACCAGGCACAACTATTATTAAAGCTAAAACAACGGATGAAACAGAAGAGACAACTTATAGCAGTTGGTATCAGGGAGTTTATGAGAAATCTACTGAAAGCGAGGCTTAAGGATGGAGAAGATTATAAAAATTGGAGACAAGGATGTAGCTCTTAAAACAACAGGAGCCACTTTATTACGTTATAAAATGCAGTTTGGTAAGGACCTTTTAACAGAACTGATTAAACTTGATGCTGCTTATCATGATGGGAAACTTAATGTAGAAAAGTTGGATTTTGAGATGTTCTTTAATATCCTTTGGGTAATGGCTAAAACAGCTAATCCAGATATCAAGCCACCAATTGAATGGCTAGATGGATTTGAAGAATTACCTATTATGGAGATAGTACCAGAGGTTATGGAGCTACTTACTAAGCTTATGAGAACGAGTAGAAAAAAGTAGTAACACATTTTGTGGAAAGCTCAGAGGCAATGACTACTGAGAGTCTAATGGTTCACTCTCTTGAACGAGGACTATTGTTAGCAGATTTTAATGAATTAAGTGTAGGAATGATAGTGGACTACGTTAATCATTATGATCAAATATATTGTATTCAGGATAAACATAAGAAGAATATAGAACTAGCACAACAAAAAGATTTTGATAGATTCTAGTATAAGTAGTTTGGCAAGAGGAGATACTTGTACAGATAGCATATTGACATCTATAAAAGTATCAGTTAATATTTAAGTAACAAATCCCACAGGCCTCTGTTTTACATGCACACTTAGTGGGCTTTTTGTTTACTAGGAGATAATATTATGAAAAATAAAGCTAAACCTTTTCAATCAATAGACGATCAAATCAATTTGTTGAAGAAAAGAAATCTTACAATTAATGATGATGAAATTGATAAGGCTAGAAGTTTTTTACTTAATAATAATTATTATAGAATTAGTGGATATACACTAACCTTACGTTCAAATGATAAGTTTTATGACAATGCTACTTTAGATAATGTTATACAAATTTATAATTGTGATAAACGTATGAGACACATTATACTATCTATTACAGAAGAAATTGAGATTAGAATAAAAACCATGGTTGCCTATTATCATTCGAAAAGGTATGGTGCATTAGGTTATTTAGATATGAATAATTTCAATTGCAAGACTAAGGGTAGGATTGACGCAGATGCTGTTAAAGAGTATTTACACATCACAAGAAAAGCAGATACATTAAAAAATATGATGACTGACACAGAAGCATTCTTGAAGCATCATAAAGAAGAAAAAGATGGACTCCTTCCTTTTTGGGTATATGTTGAAGTTCTTACTATATCAGATATTTCAAAGTTATATTCACTTCTAGAGTATGAGATACAGCTGGACATTGCTAAAGAATTTGGATATCATCATAAATCTGCTAATAACTTGTTAGATAATCTATTACATAGTGTAACAATTTTAAGGAATATATGTGCACACGGTGGACGCTTATATAATAGGTTATTTATTCGTAAACCTAGGCTTTCTACTCAGCAGAAAAAGCTATTGCGTGTTAATGAAAATGGAAATGTTGTATATGACCATTTGTTTAGTTATATTTTAGTATTGAAGGATTTATCATTAGGAGATGATTTTTCATTACTTTTGGAACATCTATATGAACTTTCAGATCAATATAAATTTGTAGATATGAAACATTATGGATTTCCTGATAATTGGCGAGAAATTTTGTAATAAAAATATATACTGATTGCATACTATATAGTACCAGTTCCTACAAGCTTATCATAGATAGCGCAATATAGTAGGCCAACTACAATCCCATTTTATTTTTCTTAGGATCATAAAATGGGATTATATTCTATAATCAAATATAAGTAGGAAAGCACTTACTTTAAGTAGTAGGTGCTTTTGTTTTGCTCAGAATCAGGGTAGTGTAAAGTAATCTATGAAAAATTAAAATCAAAGATTAGTTACACTAAACCTAAAAATGGTAGGTGATTTATAAGAGAAAAAGCTATTTTGGGGCGTGAGAAATAACCCATTTAAAGGGCATTTTTTGAAGAGGT
>JAGAVZ010000267.1 GCA_017941635.1 Cellulosilyticum sp. | reverse complement strand
ATAACTAAAATGATTTTTTTTGTCTACTAAATTTCAATTTTTGTATTAATTACATACTACATTAAATAAACTTTCTAAAATTTATAGTATTAATATAGAAATTAAGTTATTCCTAAAACCTCATATTACTAATTATTCTTAATTTTATAAGTATCCTTACTTAAAATTGCATAAATAAAAAAGTACTCCTTTGGGAGTACTTTCTTATATTTATATATATTATTTATATTTAATGAAAAAATTATTTTCTAAGTTTGTTAAGTTCATCAATAAGGGCATCATTTAAAACTTTAATATATGTTCCTTTCATACCAAGAGAACGTGATTCAATAACACCTGCACTTTCAAATTTACGTAATGCATTAACGATTACTGAGCGTGTAATACCTACTTTATCAGCAATTTTACTTGCAATAAGTAAACCTTCTGTACCATCAAGTTTCTCAAAGATATGGAAAATTGCTTCAAGTTCTGAATAGGATAATGTGCCGATTGCAGATTTAACAATAGCAATTTTACGTGCTTCTTCATCTGTCTCATCTTTAAGAGATGTAAGCATTTCTACAGCTACAATTGTTGCACCATATTCTGCTAAAATCATATCTTCTGTTGTATAACTTCCTTGATTTTTTTGTTTGTAAAGTACAAATGTACCAAGTCTTTGACCACCTGCTACGATAGGTACGATACATCCAATGTAATTTCCGCTATTTGCACTATCTGCAAAAATAGTTTCCATTGATACATTATCTCTAACGTCCATCATAGAAATAAGTTGATCATTGATTGCATAACCAATATATTGCTCATCATTTACAATATTATTTGCAAATAGGTTATGAATACCTAACACCTTACTTTTATTACTGATTACTAAAACATTTGATTGTACTACATCACTAATTACTTCGCAAATATCTGAAAAAATAACACGATCAGATCCTACTCTTTGTAATAATCTGTTCACTTTTCGCATTCTTTGTAATAGTTCCATTGACATATCTGTTCCTCCTTAATAGTTTATACAATTAGTATGTTCGAAAAATTTAAACACTATACACTCTATACATTTATCTCCACTAAAAAGACAAAGTTGAATACTCAACTTTGTCCCCCCAAAAAATTATCATTTACACATAAATCATAATATCATAAATAAAAAGAAAACTCAACCCTTATTTACTAAGAAATCCCTATTTTTTACTTTTTTTATTGATTTTTATCACTTTCTGTCGAAATTTATCCTTTTTTTCCATAGTTACATGTGGAATTTCGACATACAGTTTTCCTGTTCTTACTTGTTCCCTTTTGGATAAGCACATCTCCACATACAGGGCACTTCTCACCTGTAGGACGTTGCCATGACATAAAGTCGCATCCCTCTCCGTTATTGTCACAACCATAGTAAGTACGGCCCTTTTTAGTCTTCTTAAGAATAACCTCACCTTGACACAGTGGACATTTTACACCAATCTCTTCATACCATGGTTTAGTAAAATTACATTCTGGGAAGTTTGGACAACCTAAAAACTTACCATACTTACCATAACGTACAATCATATGTGCTCCACATTTATCACAAGGAATATCTGTTACTTCTACAAGATTAACATTTTCCACTTCTTCTTCTGCTTTGATAACAGTTTTATTAAAGTTTGGATAAAAAGCTTTAATAATTTCTTTCCAAAACACATGGCCTGATGCAATTTCATCAAGTACTTTCTCAAGCTGCGCAGTAAACTCTACATCAACAATTTCATCAAAATGAGAAAGCATAATATTGTTTACAACTTCACCAAGTTCTGTTGGATAAAGTACTTTATTCTCTTTTGTCACATAGCCTCTACTAAGTAATGTTGTAATAGTAGGTGCATATGTACTTGGTCTACCTACCCCATTCTCTTCTAATGTCTTAACAAGCGTTGCCTCTGAATAGCGCGCTGGTGGTTGTGTAAAATGCTGATTTGGTGTAAGTGTAATACATTCTAATACATCTCCTGCACTTACACGAATGGCAGGCTGCTTTTCTACTTGTGCATTATCTAAAGCATAAGCTTTTAAATAACCATCAAATAGCTGCACAGAATAAGTGGCTTTAAAAGTATATGGACCATTTTGAATAGAAATTGCATGTGCTTCATATTTAGCTGGCATCATTTGACTTCCTACAAATCTGCTCCAAATCATTTGATATAATCTATATTGGTCACGGCTTAAATATTCCTTAATTTCACTTGGCTCATAATTAATATAGGTTGGTCTAATTGCTTCATGGGCATCTTGAATTTTAGCTGCCTTTGATTGTTTAGCTTTTGTATCAGATTTTATATATTCTGGTCCAAATTTATTTGTAATATATTCTACAGCTTGTTCTTTAGCTGTATCTGAAATTCTTACGGAATCTGTACGGATATAAGTTACAATACCCACTTCTTTTTTCCCAATTTTAACCCCTTCATAAAGCTGCTGAGCAATGTTCATCGTCTTTTGAGTAGAGAATCCTAAGTGCTTTGCAGCCTCTTGTTGCATAGTACTTGTTGTAAAAGGAAGAACGGGATTTTTGACACGTTCTGATACCTTAGTAGAAACCACTTCAAAAGGTCTATTTTCACAAGCCGTAACAATAGCCTGCGCCTCTTTTTCACTTCTAATATCAACCTTTTGCTGATCTATCTTATCTAATTTTGCTTCAAAACCTTTTGTTTTACCTTGTTTAAATAAGGCCTCTATAGACCAGTATTCTTGTTCAATAAATTCTTGAATTTCTTTTTCTCTATCGCAAATAAGTCTTAAAGTAACAGATTGAACGCGTCCTGCACTAAGTCCTTTTCGGATTTTCTTCCATAAAATCGGACTAATTTTATATCCTACTAAACGATCAAGTACCCTTCTTGCTTGCTGTGCATCCACTAAATCCATATTAACTTCTCTAGGATGTTTAATGGCTTCTTTAACAGCTTGTTCTGTAATTTCATTAAAGGTAATACGATATACCTTTTTATCTTCTAACTTTAAGGCATGATATAAATGCCATGAAATAGCTTCCCCTTCTCTATCGGGGTCAGTTGCAAGATAAATACATTTAGCACTCTTAGCTTCTTTACGTAATTTCTGCAAAAGTTCCCCCTTGCCACGAATTGTAATATATTTAGGGTCATAATCATGTTCTACGTCAATTCCTAACTGACTCTTAGGCAGATCACGTACATGTCCTATAGAAGCTTCCACCTTATAATTTTTCCCTAGAAATTTGCTAATTGTATTTACTTTGGCTGCTGACTCCACAATGACCAAGTTACTTGCCATAATAACCTCCTAATCACTCTAATTCAAACGGACGTACCGCCTACCCGGTAACCGTGTGATGAATCCTTTTATCTCTAATTTTAATAGTATTTTTTCAATCTGATGTTCTGACATATTGCTTTTTTGTGCAACATCTAATAATGGTGTCGGTTGCCAACTTAAGTTATCATATACCATTATTTCAACTTTATCAAGTAGTAGTATAGGATTGTTGGTGTAATTATTTTCAAAATTGTCATACTGAACAGGCAATTGATACACGAGTTCTTCTATAATATCTTCTACACAAGTTACCATTTTAGCCCCTGCTTGAATAAGCTTATTTGTTCCTTTACTAAGTGGATTATTCATATTGCCTGGCACTGCAAAAACTTCTCTATTCTGAGCTAAAGCTAAGTGGGCTGTAATAAGTGAACCACTTCTTTGAGCTGCTTCTACTACTACAGTTCCTAAAGATAAACCACTAATGATACGATTACGCATAGGAAATTGATAAGCTCTAGGCTCTGTACCAGGTAAAAACTCTGACAACAGGCACCCTCTTTCTAAAAGTGCCTGATATAAAGTTCTATTCTGCTTAGGATAACATATATCTACACCACACCCAAGTACTGCTAATGTACGATTTCCTTTACTTAAAGCTCCTTTATGTGCTGCTTCATCTATTCCTAATGCCATCCCACTTACAACACTAAAGCCCGCTTTGCCTAATTCATTGCCAAGCTCATTAGCAACACTATATCCATATTCTGTGCATTTTCTTGCACCTACAATGGCAATAGATGGCCAGTTAACAAGTGTTTTATCTCCCTTTAGAAAAAAGACAATGGGCGGATCATCTATTATCTTTAATCTATCTGGATAATCCTCATCTTCTATTGTTACCATAGTAATACCTTGATGTTCTAAAGATTCATAGTAATTTTGTAAATCCTCTAAATCTTTCTTCGATTCTTGTATTTTTTGCGTTTTTTCAGGATCTATTCCTATGCTTTTATAAAAATCGTCATCTGCTTCATAAATTTTTTGACAACTCAAAACTTGTTTCCATAGAGTATATTTAAAAACCTCAGGTAAATTCAGTACATGGAACCAAAGACAATAAAATTTGTGCATATCAAAGTCCTTCCTCTCTAAATAATCAAATTAGTTATTATGTTTAAAAAATTAATTCTTGGTTAAGCTTTAACTAATGATTTTTTTGAAAGGATACCCGTATGTTTTGTAAATTAATCAGTTCATGTCTAAATGGTTTTAAATCAATTGAAGTTCATGTAGAAGTAGATGTATGTGATGGCCTTCCTTCCTTTGAAATAGTAGGTTTACCTGATAGTAGTGTACGTGAATCTAAAGAACGTGTTAAAAGTGCTATAAAAAATAGTGGATTTGCTTTTCCAGTAAAACGCATCACTGTTAATCTGGCCCCTGCAGATATTAAAAAGGAAGGAAGTCTTTATGACCTTCCTATCGCTTTAGGTTTGCTAGGCTGTATGGGGATTATTCCCTCAGATGCTTTCCAGGATAAAATTTTTCTAGGTGAACTAGCTCTAGATGGCACATTGCGACATGTAAATGGTATACTGCCTATTGTCTATAGTCCACCTACCTCAAGTGTTTCATATATTCTTCCAGACACTAATGCTCTAGAACTATCTAAAGCACCTCACCAGGCTCTTTTGTACTTTCATACGCTAACTGAAGTTATACATTACCTTATTAATAATGAGCTTCCTCTCCAACCCGAAATTCAAGAAATGCCTTCTACTATAAACTATCTTGATTTTGAAGATGTAAAAGGACAAGAACATATTAAACGCGGGCTTATGATTGCCGCTGCTGGGCATCATCATACCTTACTTATTGGTCCTCCAGGCTGTGGTAAAACTATGGTTGCCAAACGCCTTCCTGGCATTTTACCTTCCCTCTCCCCCCAGGCACAAGTTGAACTTACCAAAATTTATAGTCTAGCAAAACAAATCTCTGTATCACTTCCTATTAAATACAGACCTTTTAGAGCGCCTCATCATACAACTACTATACAAGGACTTACTGGCGGAGGCATACATCCTAAGCCTGGTGAAATCAGCTTGGCACATCAAGGTGTGCTCTTCTTAGATGAACTACTAGAATTTAATCGTCAGGTTTTAGAAACTATGAGACAACCATTAGAAGAAGGGCAAATTACTATTTCTAGGCTTAATAATCAGGTTACATTTCCAGCACAATTTCTGTTCATTGCAGCTACTAATCCTTGCCCCTGTGGCTATTATCCTGATACTCATAAATGTCACTGTGACCTCCCTAGTATAAGACGCTATTTAAATAAACTTTCTGGTCCTCTTCTTGATCGATTAGATTTACAATTAGAAATGCAACCTGTATCCTTCCATCATCTTCATAAAGGTACTTGTCTATCCACACAGGAAATGAAAGATAAAGTCCAAACAGCTAGACAAATTCAAGCTTCTCGTTTCCACTCGATAGGCCTAAATACTAATAGTGAAATACCCACTAAATTCCTAAAGACTTATTGTATACTTACCCATGAAGCAGAAGATTTACTTGATCATTGGTTTAACACGATAGGTTCGAGTGCTAGAAGTTATACAAGCATTCTAAAGCTTGCACGTACTATTGCAGACCTAGATGATAAGGATATAATCGATGAAGAATGTATGAGTGAAGCCCTAAGCTATCGTTTACTTGACCGTAAATTTTGGGCGTAAAAAATAGTCCTTTTAATAAGGACTATTTTTTACGTTTTTTAATATTTTCTAATTCTACAATAAATTCATCAATATCATTAAATTTCTTATACACAGACGCAAAACGGATATAAGCCACTTCGTCAAGCTGTTTTAAGTAAGCCATAGCAATCTCACCAATTTCAGCAGATGTAATTTCTTTACGTTCATAGGCATAAATTTGATTTTCAATTTCTCCTACAATAGCCTCTAACTGCTCTAAATAAATAGGACGTTTATTACATGAACGTAAAATACCTTTTAAGAGCTTATCTCTGTCAAAAGGTTCGCGTGTTTGATTGGTTTTAATTACCATAATAGGCATACACTCTATCTTTTCATAAGTTGTAAACCTACGTTCACATTTTTCACATTGTCTACGTCTTCTAATGGACTTATTGTCCTCTGTTGGCCTAGAGTTCAGTACTTTAGACATGGCATATCCACAAAAAGGACACTTCATTTGTTATCCTCCTACACATGTATTATACTTTAACATAACATATGTATATACCGGAAGTCAATATTCATCTATCTTCATAGACATACCATCTTTTAATTCTACTAAAATAATATCTTCTCCTATTTTTTTTATGTTCTCCCAGGGAATAAGATACTCTGTTTCTCTACCAAAGAGCCCCATTACCTTTCCGGGACCAGGTACAACTAATTTTTTAACTTGTCCTGTTGTCCAATCAATTTCTACATCACAGATGTAACCAAGTCTTGCTCCATCTAGCGTATTAATAATTTCTTTGTGTTTCATATCACCTATACGCATTCGCTAATCCCCCTTATTTTATATAAAAATTAAATATATTTTTTCATATGCTTAAGTGCAGTCTTTTCTAATCTGGAAACTTGAGCTTGAGAAATTCCAATCTCATCAGCTACTTCCATTTGTGTTTTGCCTGCAAAAAATCGTAATGTTAAAATATGTTTTTCTCTACTATTCAGTCTCTTCATTGCTTCTTTAAGTGAAATATTTTCTAACCATATATCATCTTGACTCTTCTCATCACTTACTTGATCCATAATATAAAGCGCATCACTTTCATCATGATAAACAGGTTCAAATAAAGAGATAGGATCTTGAATAGCATCTAATGCAAAAACAACATCTTCTTTAGGCAAGCCCAGCTCTGCTGCAATCTCTTGTATATTAGGCTCCTTTGCATTTTGTCTTGTAAGCTTTTCCTTGGCTTGTAAGGCTTTATACGCAGTATCCCTTAACGATCTACTTACACGTATAGAATTATTATCTCTTAAGTAACGTCTAATTTCTCCAATAATCATAGGGACTGCATAAGTGGAAAATTTGACATTTTGGGTGACATCAAAATTATCAATAGCCTTAATAAGTCCTATACAACCTACTTGGAATAGGTCATCTACATGTTCCCCTCTATTATTAAACCTTTGAATAACACTAAGAACAAGTCTTAAATTACCATATATATATTCTTCCCTAGCATGTAAATCTCCCTGTTCTATTAGCTTAAATAAGATTTCTTTTTTTTCATTTGAAAGAATGGGTAGTTTTGCAGTGTTTACCCCACAAATTTCTACTTTATTTATTGCCATGCAGATTCCTCCTAGTCATACCATTAAGTATTACATAAGCATATAAATAAGCATCTCCATCCTTAGTTATTTTATGCACAGCCTTAACTCATTCTAGTAATTTCCTTTTTTAATCTCAATATAATCTTCTTTTCTAATCTAGAAATATAAGATTGAGAAATCCCCAATAAATCTGCTACTTCTTTTTGTGTTTTTTCTTTACCTTGTGTATTAAACCCAAATCTTAATTCTACAATTTCACGTTCTCTTTCAGATAACTTTTCAAGTGCCTGCTTAAGTAAAGCCTTATCCACTTCATCCTCAATATTCCGATAAATAATATCCGATTCTGTTCCTAAAATATCTGAAAGAAGTAGTTCATTACCATCCCAGTCTACATTGAGTGGCTCATCTATAGAAATTTCAATTTTAAGCTTATTCGTACGTCTTAAATACATTAAAATTTCATTTTCAATACATCTTGATGCATAAGTTGCAAGCTTAATTTTTTTTTCGGGATTAAAAGTATTGATAGCTTTAATTAATCCAATCGTACCAATAGAAATCAAATCTTCCATACCTATCCCTGTATTTTCAAACTTACGTGCAATATATACTACAAGTCTTAAATTACGTTCTATAAGAACATTTTTGACACGTTCTAAAGTTTGTCTATCATCTTTATATTTACTGATACAAGTTACCAAAGACTCTTCTTCTTGTTTTGTAAGTGGTGGTGGTAATACTTCACTTCCACCAATATAATGAACAGGTTGTTTATATCTTAATAAATAACGCCCTGCCATCTTCTTAATCCACGCAATACAATATGCTACATAACCTCTTAACTTCATTTCACATCCTCCTTATGGTCTTAACAAATAATCTGGATGAATAAGTGCACTATAATTTTGTCTATTAAAAACTTGATTTTGTACAACACCTATTACACATTCATCAAAAACTTGGCAGTAGGCCCCCTTGCTTATGGTCATATGATCTACGACTATACCAAGTAGAATACCTTCCTTACATCCTATACTTTCATAAGGAATAAGATAAATCTTGGCCATTTCCTGATGTACTTTATTTAATGACTCTTGTATGCCATATTTAAAACACTCACTCATAACGCCTTTTTCACCTTCTGACAATAAGGGTTTCACATCCTCATAAGGTACGACACTTACTGGTTTATGAGAAGAAAGCGTGTAAAGACAATTGCCCGAATCTAAAAAACCTTTAAGCTGGATATGTTCTCCATCCTTACATAAACTCAGATCATATTCAAAATGAGGCATGATAAAACGCTTTCTTATAAAATTAGAACTTAAATAAATAATTAAACAGATCATCCCTCCTATTAAAATAGGGATTATCATAGAAAGTGAATGAACTATCCCTAGCGCTAAACATATATAGTAACTGTTAAATACAGCTCCTCCTATTAAAAATGCTGCAAAATGGCTGATCAGAAATACTTTTATAAACATTTTTAAGGTGTTCGGTTTAAAGATCATAAGGATAGGCATAATAGGTATGAAAAAATAATATAAATAAAGAGGTAGATTACGTAATACTGGCACAATAAACCCTAGGCAATACAGTCCTGCAGCTAAGATACTACCTATGATAAGATTGCTTTTTTTTATAGAATGCTTAAATATAATAGCAGCAATGACAAAAATATAAAAATCCATAATCAAATTGAGTATAAATAAAACATCTATATATAGGACTTGCACCATACTTCCCCCTCCTGGCTACAAAAATATTTTATAGCATCTTCTATACAAATTTTGTAAAACTGAAGAAAATATAAAAAAAAAGATACGACAATTATCGTATCTTTTTTTATGTTATCTAGAACGTCTTAAAAAATGTGGAATTTCTACTTGTACCTCAGGCGCTTTATGTACTTCTTCTTTTTTTATTGAAACCTCTTCATGTTTCATTGCTTGAGGAGCCGTTTCTGCTACCACTTGTTTAGGCTGTTCAAAACGTTGAGGAATAATCTCTTTATTATGGAAATCCGTTGCAATAACTGTAATAACAATTTCATCTCCAAGTTCTTCATTAATAGAAGTACCAAAAATGATTTCTGCATCTGGGTCAACACATTCACAAATAAGATTAGCACCCATATTAGCTTCCATAAGCCCTAATGACTCACCACCAGCCATGTTAATTAGAACACATCTTGCACCATCAATGGTTGTATCAAGAAGTGGGCTACTGATTGCTTGTTTGATTGCTTCTTCTGCACGATTTTCACCTGATGCACGTCCAATACCCATATGTGCAACACCTTTGTTGTTCATAATAGTACGTACATCTGCAAAGTCTAGGTTAATAACCCCTGGATTAGAAATAAGGTCTGCAATACCTTGTACACCTTGTTGAAGTACATCATCTGCTTTACTAAAAGCTTCAAGCATTGTTGTTTTCTTATCAATAACTTGTAAAATCTTATCATTTGGAATAATAACAAGTGTATCTACTGATTTTTTAAGTTCTTCAATACCTTTTTCAGCATTTAACATACGTTTTCTTCCTTCAAAACCAAAAGGTTTTGTTACAACGCCTACTGTTAAAATGCCTTGTTCTTTTGCAATACTTGCAATAACTGGTGCAGCACCTGTCCCAGTACCGCCGCCCATTCCAGCTGTGATAAATAACATATCTGTACCTTTAATAGCTTGTACAATTTCTTCACGGCTTTCTTCAGCAGATTTTGTTCCAATTTCAGGATTTGCACCTGCACCAAGTCCTCTTGTCATTTTTTCACCAATTTGTATTTTTGTTGGTGCTTGAGAACGAGATAATGCTTGATGATCTGTATTAATTGTAATAAAATCGACACTTGCTAAGCCTTTTTCAATCATTCTATCTACGGCGTTGTTACCACCGCCACCAACACCTATTACTTTAATTTGAGCTCCTTGGCATTCATGTTCCATACAAAATTCGAGCAAGACTACTCCCCCTTTATTCATTCGCATATGACTATATTTAAGGTATAATATAAAACACTCTTAATCAAACAATCTATTACTAATCTAGCGGCGTCAAAACAGCTTGTCCGTCTTGAATGTACGATAAATCTAATATTCCCATGGAATAATTATTATTTACCTGTATTAACCATTTTATTTTTTCGTCAAAATTTCTGATATTACCAATTATAACATTTAACTTACCAACATACAAGTGGATTTCTTCTAGATTTGAGACGTCTATAACATCTATTTCCTTTAAAAAATCATATTTTGACAAGATAGTAACCATTTCTTTTACTGTATCTACTTTTTCCTCATTTCCTATCCCTATTTTTTCGCCAATTGAGAAATATTCAAATTGCATACCTTCTAATAAAGGTAATTCAAACCTTTTACTTTTACTTTGTTCAAGCACTTTCCCCTTTTGATCAATACATAGAAAGCTATCATGAAACTGTATGTATCCTAATAGCTGATTTTCTACTACCTTTACAGTCAAACGATTGGGAAATTCATAATTTATTTGTACTTCTTCTACAAATGGAAGTTCTGTAATATGTTTAGTAGCTATTTTTTTATTGAGACTTAGAGGGTGCATATTCAGTACTATACCCCCTTCTTTTAAAATTTCCTCTTCTGTATAGTAATGAGTACTTGTTACATCAATCTGCTCAATGCGCCAAATAGGTAAAAATAAAAGTATCACAAATATAAGACCTATAATTGCTAAGACATATAATCCCTTTTTGAGTACTATTTTCTCATTTCCTCTCATGTATCTTACTCCTTTCATTAACGCCACATACTAAATAGGACATTTATAAGCTTTCTTATAAATGTCCTATCTGTATTACTCCTTTGGTTTTCCTATAGCTGCTGTTCGCGATATATTAACTAATATCCCTAAAGAACCTAATAAGATTAGCAGAGCCGTTCCCCCATAACTTACCATAGGAAGCTGCATCCCTGTAGTTGGAATACTATTGGTATTAACAGCTACATTAATAAGCACCTGTACAGCAATCATTCCTGATATACCTGTAGCTACTAAAGCTCCAAAGAAATCATCTGCATGCGCTGCAACGGAGAATCCCCTTAAAACAAGTACGGCATACGCTAATAGTAATAAGGCTGCTCCTACAAGTCCTAATTCTTCACAAATAACAGCAAAAATAATATCATTGTGAGGTTCTGGTAAAAATCCTAGTTTCTGTACACCTAATCCTAAACCTGTACCAAATAGTCCTCCTGAACCTATAGCATAGAGCGACTGAATAGGTTGATAACCTCCACCTACAGGATCAATCCAGGGATCTTGCCAAATACGAATACGGTCTAATCTATAAGGCTTAAAGATTTCTCCTAAAAAACCTCCAAGTTCTATGTTATTTACTGCAATATAATAAATCCACATGATAGCTGCTCCCCCTACAACTATCCCTAATATGTAGTACCATATCTTCGGTGTAGACACAAATAAAATAAGTAAACCTACAAAAGCTACAACAATAGCAGAACTAAGGTTCTCTACAGCAATAATAATAGTAGGTACTAATACAATGAGTCCACCGATAAGTAAATAGCGTATTTTATCAAGCTTCTTCCTATACTTTAAAATATACGAAGAAAGCATGATAATAACACCTATTTTAACTACTTCTGAAGGTTGAAATTGAATAGGTCCGATTTCAATCCATCTTGTAGCTCCATTAACATTTTTACCAAATACAAATAAACTTAGTGCAAGTAAAATGGATATACCATACAAAAGTCCTGCTATCTTAATATTAGCCAAAATACGGTAATTAAAAAAGTATGTTACACAAAACATCACGCCAATACCTGCAATACCAACTAATAATTGACGTTTTGCAAATCTAAAAGGGTCTCCAAAGTTAGTCATACCATGATAGTGACTAGCACTATAAACCATTACAACTCCAAATCCAACAATTAAAATAATCATTGTGATGAGTAAAAAATCTGGGGCGTGTTTTAACGTAACTTTTTTCTTTTTAGTAAGTGTTTTTGATGTTGCCATTTACATCACCCTTCCAAATGATTCACGATTTCTTTAAAAATCTGACCTCTTTGTTCATAACTTTCAAACATATCCCAACTTGCGCAAGCTGGTGATAATAATACACATTCGTTAGACTGTGCATTTTGATAAGCTGCTTTTATAGCTGCTTCAAAAGTCTCAAAAGCTTCTACAGCATCAAAATGCTGCATTTTACATTCTTCTAGAATTTGATCCTTACATTCACCAATAACATAAAGCTTCTTAACCCTTCCAGTAAATAATTTCACCCATTCTGTAAAGGAAATCTTTTTGTCCATTCCACCACCAATTAAGTGAATAGGTTTATGCATGGAAATAAGCCCTGGAATAGCAGCTCCAACATTGGTTGCTTTAGAGTCATTGAAATAGTCCACACCTTTTTTAGTGCATACAAATTCTAAGCGATGCTCAACACCAGCAAACTTTTGGATTTCTTCTTTAATAACCTCTTCTGGAACACCAAATGCCTTGCAGATGGCAATAGCAGCTAATGCATTTTCGATATTATGTGCACCTACTATTTTTAAATCTTTAATAGCACAGACAAGCTCTTGCCTATCCCCTATATTTTCATAAAGGCTCGTACCATCTGAGAAAGCTCCTCGTAAGGTAGATTTTTGGTTATTGAAAGTTATGACTTGACCTGATGCAAGCTTTTTCGCTTCTTCAAAATACTCATCTTGTTCGTTTAGAATCACATAATCTGCATCAGACTGATTTATAAAAACTTGATATTTAGCTTTACAGTAATTTTCCATTGTTTTATGTCTATTAAGGTGATCTGGCGTAATATTTAAAATGGCAGATACTTTAGGATGGAAAGTTTCAATGGTTTCTAGTTGAAAACTACTTACTTCAGCTACAACAACACCACTTTCAGGAATATGTAATACATCTTCACTAAAAGCTCTTCCAATATTCCCTACTACATATGTGTTAGGATTATAAGCTTTTATAATTTGTCCTACTAAAGATGTGGTTGTTGTTTTACCATTAGTTCCTGTAATGGCTACAATAGGTGCCTTACAGAAAGTTGCTGCATACTCAAGTTCACCTATTACTTTTTTACCCTTCTTTATAGCTTCTTCTATAAAGGGTAAATCAAGTGGTACACCAGGACTTACAATAATAAGATCGTATGAATCAAGGCTTATAGAAGGTTCAAAAATAAACTGAACCCCCTCCCCTTGTAAAATATCAATACGTTCTTGGTCATCCTTGTGAAATTGATTATATGTTTTTTTATCATAAACACTTACATGATAGCCATCTTTTGTAGCAAGTCTAGCTGCTGCTAAACCACTTCGTGCACATCCTATAATAATAGCTGTGTTTTCATTATGCTTCATTTTTATATCCCCCTATAATGCTATTAAACCAATGAGACAAAGCATAGCTGTAACAATTGAGAACACTGTCACAACTTTTGTTTCTGGCCAGCCACTTAATTCAAAGTGATGATGAATAGGTGCCATTTTAAAGATACGTTTTTTCGTTCTTTTAAAATAAGCAACCTGAATAATAACAGATAAGTTTTCAATAACATAAATCAGACCCACAATAGGAATAAAAAGTGGCATCTTCATGACAAATGCTGTAGCAACTACAAAACCACCTAGTGCTAAAGAACCTGTATCACCCATAAAAACTTTAGCTGGATACGTATTAAAGAGTAAAAATCCTAGCAAACTACCTACCGCTGCTGATGCAATAGGTACAACTTCACTCATTCCCATAAAAGCTACTGCTGCAAAAAAAGTTGCAACAAGTACTGTAACACTAGATGCTAGCCCATCTAATCCATCTGTTAAATTTACTGCATTTACTGTAGCAATAACTCCAATGATTAATAATGGCCAATAGAATAGACCAATATCAAATACTTTCCCATCTGTAAATGGTAGAATAATACTTGTATCTACGCCTACATAAGCATAAAGTAAGTAAGCAAAAATTAAAGTCACAATAAGTTGCCCGATAATCTTTTGCATCGGTGTAAGTCCTAATGAACGTTTTTTAACAATTTTAATATAATCATCTAAAAATCCAATTAACCCAAATCCCAGAGTAACAAATAAAATAGTCTGCAAAGACTTATTTCCTGGCATAAAAATTAAGCTTGTTAATGTCATACTTGCTAAAATAATAATACCACCCATTGTAGGAGTTCCTGATTTTTTAAGATGTGAACTTGGTCCATCATCTCTTACATTTTGGCCAAATTTAAGTCGTCTTAAAAATGGAATAACGATTGGACTCATTACAATATTTAAACAAAATGCAATAAGTACTGCATAAAATGCCTCATTTTTCATTATCATTCACCTTTCCTATTGCCTTAACAATTTCTTCAAATTGCATACCCCTTGATGCTTTGAGCAAAACTGTATCATTTTCATGAAGAATCTGTGCAAGATCAGTGATAAAAGTTTGTTTATCTTTATAGTAACTTACCTCTAAATTTTTATCTTCACATTGTTTTGCGCCTTTAGCGATATGCTCTGCAAGATCTCCTACAGCATACAATACATCTATTTTTTGCATAGCTGCGTATCTACCTACTTCTTCGTGTAGACTTGGAGCAAAATCACCCATTTCAAACATATCTCCAAGTATAGCTATCTTTCTACCTGGTGCCTTATAGTCTGCTAAGACCTTTAATGCAGCCTTCATAGAGTCAGGGCTTGCATTATAGGTATCATCCATAACAGTTAGTCCTTGTTTTGTTTGTGTTATATTCATACGCATCTTACTTGGTATATATGCCATAAGTCCATCTAAAATATCTTGTTTTGATAAGCCTAGTTGATCTGCAATGGCAATAGCAACTAAACTATTATAAACCATGTGTATCCCTAATGCAGGAATTGCAATAGGATAAGTATCTTTTGGTGTTATAATTGTAGCATATGTCATATGCCCTTCAGAATAGACATTTGTACAATAATAATCATTTGTTTCTAATTCACCATAAGTAATGATTGGGTGTTCGCTAGATGTCACTGCTTTTAACAGCTTATCATCTCCATTAACAAATAAAGGTGCACCTTTTTGAAGACCATCTAAAATCTCTAACTTAGCTTTTAAGATTCCTTCTTGGCTACCCAAGTTCTCAATATGAGATGTTCCTACATTTGTAATAACACCCATGTTTGGAGCTGCTGTAACACTTAATCTATGAATTTCATTAAAATGATTCATACCCATTTCAATAACTGCTACTTCATGCCCTTCATCAAGGCCAAACAAAGTAAGTGGTAAGCCTATTTCATTATTAAAATTTCCTTGCGTCTTTAATACATTAAACTTGGCACTTAAAACTGCTGCAATCATATCTTTTGTAGAAGTTTTTCCTACACTGCCTGTTACTGCAACAACTGGAATCTGAAAAAGACTACGGTAGTAAGCTGCTAAATCTAACAAAGCTTTTTGTGTACTTGCTACAAAAATATGAATAATATTTTCATCTCTAATGGTTGTTTCTTCTGTCAAAGTAGCAAGTGCCCCTTTTGCTGCTATATCCGGAATAAAATCATGTGCGTTAAAACGTTCTCCTATAAGAGGGACAAATAAAGTGTTAGGCCCTACTTTTCTAGAATCTATCTCAATAGATGTAATTAAGTTATGCCCACTAGAAGGGGGATTTAAACATCGTCCCCCTATAGCTGCAATAATATCTTGTAATACAAGTTTCATTACTGTTCCCCCTGTATAAAATCTCTTACAATCTCCGAATCATCGAAATGGATAATGCGATCTTTAAGAATTTGATAGTTCTCATGACCTTTTCCTGCAATAAGTACTACATCATCTTTATTTGCACGGGAAAGTGCATGCATAATAGCCTCTTTACGATCTTCCATCTTCACATAATCCACCACATGTCTTTTAACTCCTACTTCTACTTGATCTAAGATAACAAGAGGATCTTCACTTCTAGGATTATCTGATGTAATAATGACTTCATCTGAATACATTGCTGCTACTTCACCCATAATCGGTCGTTTAGTATTATCTCTGTCACCACCACAACCAAATACTGTGATAATACGTCCTTTAGCAAACTGCTTGATTGTTTCAAGTACATTTTCAAGCCCATCTGGTGTATGTGCATAATCTACTAAAACGCTATAACCTTTTGTTGAAATAAAAGACTGTACACGTCCAGGTACACCCTTCACATTTTTCAAAGCATGAAGGATATGGTCCATAGGCAAGCCTAATTGTTTAGCTGCACAAATAACTGCTAACGTATTGTATACTGTAAACTTGCCCGGAATAGGTACTTCCACTTGATACTTTTCTTCTGGTGTTGTAAGTATATAAGTTACACCTTGAGCTGTAATATGAATATCTGAAGCTCTATAATCTGAAGGTGTATCAATACCATAAGTCATGACCTTGCAAGTAGCATCTTCTTTCATAATATGTGCATAAGGGCTATCATGATTGATAATACCGATTTGGCAGAGTTTAAAGAGTTTAGCCTTTGCTTTTGCATAATTATCCATTGTTTTGTGAAAGTCTAAATGATCTTGTGTTAAGTTTGTGAAAATACCTATTTTAAAATCACATCCATCTACACGGTGTAATTCAAGTGCATGTGAAGAAACTTCCATAAGACAATGGCTTACCTCTTCTTCGCACATAGTATGAAGAAGTTTTTGTAAATCTGCTGATTCAGGTGTTGTGTGCTGAGATTTTAAAATAGTTGTGCCAATACGATTTTCAATCGTTCCAATAATTCCTATTTTTTGCTTATACGCTTCTAAAATCTGTCCTAACAAAAAGGTAATACTTGTTTTACCATTTGTTCCTGTTATCCCTATTAAATCCAGTTTTAAAGAAGGATGATTATAGAAGTTTGTTGCAAGATTCGCCATGACAATACGTGTATTATTTACGCGTATTACTGTAATCCCCTCTTCTTCTATTGTAACCGGGTCTTCTACAACAACTGTTTTTGCACCATTTTCTATGGCAGCTTTAATATATTTATGGCCATCTACTGTAAATCCTTTAATGGCAATAAAAAGACCATTTACCGTTTTCACACGTGAGTCATATATAATAGAATCTACCTCTTGATTAATTTCACCACAAATCAAGTCGTAGTTTATATCTTTTAGCAACGTTATGAGTTTCATAACAACCTCCCAAGTACTTATTTAACAAATATCTTAGTTATTATATCACGTCTTTAGAGGATAAAAAAGAGAAGTTACTCAGTATAGAGGATAATTTTACTATTTTTATTAATAATCTCTTTAGCTATTGGAAATTGTCTGACTACACTGTTTCCTTCACCCTTAATCTCAACGGTTACACCATTCTCATGGGCCAAGTTTTTTGCCTCTTTAATAGATAAAGTATTAAAGTCTGGCACAATAATTGTCTGTACCTCTTCAAGTTCTTTTTCTTTTTCTGTATAAACAGGCTCAATTCCTAGATAAGGAAGTGTATTAGACATAATTTCTTTCATAACAGGACCTGCTACAGCCCCTCCATAATAAGTCCCCTTTGGTTCATCAATAAGTACTAATCCTATAACTTGTGGATTTTCAGCTGGTGCAAAGGCCATAAAAGAAGCAATATATTTTCCGGAACCTCTAGGAAGTTTTTGAGAGGTTGCAGTTTTACCTCCAATGCGATATCCCGGTATGTATGTTTTACTACCTGTTCCCTCACTTACAACACTCTCTAATATTGTTTTGAGCTGCTCACTTGTCTTAGTAGATATGAGCTGTTCACCTTGAGGGTATTCAAAAACTTGTAGGCTTTCCCCGTTGTCATCTACAATTTCTTTTCCAAGATGGGGTGTGATGACATGCCCCCCATTAATCATAGCCGATGCAGAAGCCAAAAGTTGAATCGGTGTAATCTGGAAAGACTGTCCAAAAGACATAGTTGCCAGCTCTACAGGTCCTATATTCTTTTCAGCATGCAAAATACCTGTTGCTTCACCTGGAAGGTCAATGCCAGTTTTAGTCTTAAACCTAAATTTAATCATATAATCATAGAACTGTTTAGCCCCTAATCGCTCTGCTACATCCATAAAAACAGGGTTACAGGAGTTTTGAACGCCTTGCACAAAAGTTTGATGTCCGTGACTTCTTGGACTTCTCCAGCACTTAATGGTACGTCCTGCTACAACACGGGATCCTCCACAATTAAACTCACTTTCAGGTGTAATCACACCACTTTCAAGTCCCATAGCAGAAGTAAATACTTTAAAAGTAGATCCTGGTTCATAAGTATCATTAATAGTAAAGTTACGCCACATCTGATTCAAATAGTCTTGCTGCTCCTTATTCGTAAAAGTATGCCAAGCTGCTTCAAGTTCTGGATTATTAATAGTAAATGGCTCATTTAGATTAAAAGTAGGTGCATTAGCCATAGCATAGATTTCACCATTCTGAGGATTCATT
>JAGAVZ010000266.1 GCA_017941635.1 Cellulosilyticum sp. | reverse complement strand
TGTATTAGGGAATATTAGAAAACAAGTATGTAAAAAACTAGCAAAATTGCCTTTAGGGTACATACTTGATACACCATCAGGAAGTTTTAAAAATATATTGGTAGAACGTATTGATAGTATTGAGACAATATTAGCACATATTGTACCAGAGTTTACATCGAATTTGTTAATTCCACTAGGAACAGTCATTTATATGATGACGATTAATTGGAAGATGGCACTTGCGGCGCTGATTACGATTCCATTAGGTTTTTGGTGTTATATGGGTATGATGATTGGCTATGAGGAAAGTTATCAAAAGACTATTGATAAGACAAAGAAACTTAATGATACAGCAGTAGAGTATATTGGAGGCATAGAAGTTATTAAGGCATTTGGAAAAGCGGAAAGCTCTTATGAAAAATTTGTAATAGCAGCCAAAGAAGGCTCAGAATGTTACGTGGAATGGATGAGGAAAGCTAATGTATTTTTTAGTTTAGCAATGTCTGTTTTTCCTTGTACTTTAATAGGTGTTTTGCCAATAGGTGGCATGTTATATCGAAGTGGGGGAATAGCCATTTCAGATTTTATTTTAATGATGATTTTATCACTAGGGACTGTAAGACCTTTAATTACTTGTATGTCGTATTCGGATGATCTTGCAAGATTAGGGACAATTATTGGAGAAGTTACAGGTATTTTAGAACAAGAAGAATTGATAAGGCCTGAGTTAAGTAAAAAGCAACCTATGGGGCATACAATCCAATTAAAGGATGTCACTTTTGGGTATCATGAGACAGAAGTTTTACATGGAATTAATATGACAATTAAAGAAGGGTCTATTAATGCACTTGTAGGGCCATCAGGTAGTGGAAAATCGACAATTGCTAAGCTGATTGCTTCTTTGTGGGATGTGCAATCAGGTAGCATCACATTAGGTGGCGTTAATATCAAGGAATTGTCATTAGAAGACTATCATAAAAAAGTTGCCTATGTGTCACAAGATAACTATTTGTTTGATGAAACCATTAGAGAAAATATTCGTATGGGAAATCCAAAAGCAACAGATAGACAAGTTGAAGAAATTGCTAAGAAGAGTGGTTGCCATGAGTTCATTATGAAATTAGAAAAGGGATATGACACAATAGTAGGAGGTGCTGGTGGTCACTTATCTGGTGGAGAACGTCAAAGAATTGCCATTGCAAGAGCGATGTTAAAAGATGCACCTGTTGTTATTTTAGATGAAGCGACTGCCTATACAGATCCTGAGAATGAGGCTTTGGTTCAAGCATCTGTTGCAAAATTAGTAAAGGGTAAAACATTAATTGTTATTGCACACAGGCTTTCTACAATCTGTGATGCAGACCAAATCTTTGTGGTCAATCAGGGAACAATAGAGGCAAGTGGCTTGCAAGCAGAATTATTAAAAAGGTGTCCACTTTACCAATCTATGTGGGAAGCGCATATATCAGCAAAAGATCAAGTAGAAACGACGAGGGGAGGTTTTGGGATTGCTTAAGACTTTTAATAAATTTTTTAATTTCTGTGGCAAAGAAAATAAGAGAAAATTTTATGTTTCACTGGTTTATGGCACATTTCAAGCCTTTTTTGAAGCATTAAAAATACCTGCAATAGCCATCATGCTCCAAGCGATTCTTAATAAAGAAATTACAAGTAACGCCATTTGGGGAAGTTTTGGGATATTATTGGTGAGCATTATAGGTTGTTCAATTGTTAAATATCGTGCTTGTATTCTTCAAACAGAAGCAGGCTATAGGACCTGTGCCAATAAAAGAATCGAAATAGCAGAACATTTACGTTATTTGCCAATGGGCTATTTTAATAAAAATAGTTTAGGTTATATTACATCAGTGACTACCAATACAATGGAAGGGTTATCAGAGGTAGCAACAAGAGTCGTCATGATGGCAACCCAAGGTTTTTTAACGACAGCACTTGTTGCCATTATGATTTTTTTCTATGATTATAGAATAGGTTTTATTGTGTTCATCGGCATTATTTTATTCTTTATCATTAATGGAGGATTGCAACATCAATCTAAGAAGTTGGCGCCACAAAAAGATGCTTCAGATAGGCAGCTTGTTGGAGTGATTTTAGAGTATCTTCAAGGCATACTGGAGGTTAAATCCTATCAACTTGTAGGGGCCATAGCAGAAAAAATGAATAGAGCTATTGATGAGAATGAAAGTTGTAATTTTGGATGTGAAATACATTTTATACCTTTTATGTCTTTACAAAATCTAACCACTAAGCTAACGGGAGTGGTGATGTGTATTGCAGCATTAACATTCTATATACAAGGTTCTATGGACTTAATGGTTTGTATGATGATGATGATTAGCTCATTTATCATGTATGAAAGTTTAGATGCAGCTGGAAATTACTCCTCACTACTTAGACAGGTTAGTATAGCTGTAGATAAAGCAAGTGAGATTTTAGATTTACCCCCTATGGATATTAGTGGTAAATCTTATGAACCCAAATGTTATGATATTGATTTAGAACATGTAACCTTTTCTTATGAAGAGCGAAAAATTATTGATGATTTATCTATTCATATTCCAGAGAAAACGACAACTGCTATTGTCGGACCAAGTGGTGGTGGAAAAAGTACACTATGTAAGATCATCTCTCGTTTTTGGGATGTTCAAGAAGGGACTGTTAAGCTAGGTGGTATTAATGTAAAAGATTATAGTATGGATAGCTTAATGAAAAACTTTAGTTTTGTTTTCCAAAACGTTTATTTATTCCAAGATACGATTGCAAATAATATTCGTTTTGGAATGCCAGAAGCTTCAATGGAGCAAGTGGTTGAAGCAGCTAAAAAGGCTTGCTGTCATGAGTTTATTATGAAACTGCCTAATGGATATGATACAATGATTGGAGAAGGTGGCGCCAGTCTATCAGGTGGAGAAAAACAGAGAATCTCCATTGCAAGAGCCATTATGAAAGATGCACCTATTATTATTTTAGATGAAGCAACGGCCAATGTAGACCCAGAAAATGAAAAGGATATCGTAGCGGCTATTGAGGCATTAACAAAAGAAAAAACAATCTTTATGATTGCCCATAGATTAAAAACAGTACGAGGTGCAGATCAAATTTTAGTGATTGACCAAGGTAAGATTGTTCAAAAAGGAACCCATGAAGCATTGATGAACGAAGAAGGTATTTATAAGCGATTTATTAATACAAGGGAACTTGCTGTAGGATGGAAATTATAAGGGTAGTTTAGTGGACTTCAATCATTTGAAACTAAAAAGGTATAATTGTAAAGAAGGGGATGTCGCATTAAGCATTTTAACTTATATTATACAATTGTTAAAGTAATTAAACTTGTTTAAGCCTAACCAATTGTATATTTATAAGCTATATGCTCTTAGTGCGACAGCCCCTTCTTTTATAGATCATTTATAAATTATAAGATAAAGGATTATAGCTTTGCAAGCTGTTTAATGAGTGGTTCTAAGTCTTCAAATAAAGTCTTTGCTAAAGTAAAGTTGTTGTCTTTTAAGGCTTTAGCAATTTTGATTTCAAGTTCTTTTTTCTTTTGTTCAATTTCTAAATAATCTTTGTCAAAATGACGTGCATAAATCATTTTTCTAAACTTACGAATGCTCATTCGGCGGATTGTTTTGTCTTCAATAATTAACACATAATCCATACAATTAGCAATAGAATAGAAATCATGGGAGATCATAAGAATTGCCCCGTTATAATGTTTAATCGCATCTTCTAAAGCAAGTTGTGCATAGGTATCTAAATGGCTTGTAGGCTCATCTAGAAGGAGCATATTAGCCTGACCTAATGCAACTTTAGCAAGTTGAAGAATATTCTTTTCTCCACCAGATAAAGAGCCAATTTTTTGACCGAGCATGTCTTCGTGGAAGTTATATTTTTCAAGATAAGCTGCAATATCAGCAGGTGTTTCAAAGCCAACTTCTAAAAATTCCTCAATAACAGTATGAGATTCATTAAGCATTTCATTTTGAAGCTGAGAAACATAGGCCATTTCAATCTTTTCATTGACCTCAATGCAATCACGTTGATTTTTATAAATTTCACGCAGAAAAGTTGTTTTTCCTGTTCCATTGGCACCAATGAGTGCCACTTTATCTGTGGCACCAATTTCAAATGTAACATTTTCAAGGAGCGTCTCTTCAAAAGCAATATGATAGTTATTCACTTTTAAAGCAATTTCTTCTTCAAGTGGTTTATTGGTAGAAAGCTTAATAGCAGGTTGTTTAATTTCCACAAATGGGGCTTTAATACGACGTGCTTCCAGTCTTTCTTGAATTTTAATACGTGCTTTAAGGGACTTACCACGTGCCGCATCATCATAAGCTGTGGCCGCTTTTCTAAGTCGGTCAATGAGGGCTTCATTTCTTTCAATTTCTTCTGTATCTTTTTGAGCAAGTTCTTGTAATTCAATTTTTCGTTCAAGAAGAGAATAGTTGTATTCTACATAAGTACCATCAAATTCTTGAAGTTCCATATTTTCAAGATGAAGAATTTTATTAAAGCAGTTATTGAGTAGATAACGGTTATGGGTAATCACAAGAATCGTGCCTTTGTGTGTGTTAATGAGATTTTTTAAAGCGTTGAGATTTTCAAAATCTAAAAAGACATCTGGCTCGTCCATAATCATTAAAGCAGGCTTATTGAGCATTTCTTTAATAACTTGAACGAGTTTAAATTCCCCACCACTTAATGCAGAAACAGCGTAATCACGAATTTTCGTTAAGTCTGCTAAGTAAAGTTTTTTCTCAACCATACTTTCAAAGTCATCCCCACCAAGGGCTTCATAGGCATCAAAAACTTCTTGATAACGTTCCAGTAGAGCATCTAGCTCTGTAGCCGTTTCCATTTCGCTGCAAATAGCGGTAAGTTCTGCTTGAAGTTTCATACAATCTTCAGCAATGTATTCAAAGACGGTCTTGTCTTGTAGTTTTTCACGGTCGGAGAACTGATTAACATAGCCAATTTTACAATTTGGCATGATTTCTAAATCACCTGTGTACATATATTTCTCTGGGTCCATGATTAAATCAACCAATGTACTTTTTCCACTACCGCTTACCCCTATAAAAGCACAGTGTTGCCCATCTTCTAGGGTAAAGGTAATATCATGGAATAAATCTTTTTGTGGATATGAGTAAGATAAATTTTTAGCTTTTATCATAGTAATTCCTTTCGTATCGTCAAAAAAGAGCTTATCAAAATAAGCTCCCCCTAATAGTTACTCCAAGTAAATCATTAATGGAGTTTTATGCTATGTTTTAAAATGCTTTTTTAATATGGATATTAGTATAGCATTGTTTAAAGTGACTTTCAATCTTCTCCTAGTATGAGAATTTTAAAGGAAAAATATTAAAAGTTTAACCTGTTGTTAAGTAATGTTGATGCGATCAAAAGATTAGTTATTGAGAAGTGGGGATAGAGTCCCTATAATAGCATAAAAGGAGGATTAATGAATTACACCAGTATTTAATAGAAGGAATTATTTGGTTTACTCTTGAAAAATAATATGCTAGAAATAACAAATACTACATATGAGGTGACGTTATGGAAAAAATACTAGAAAGTGCAAAACAACTAAAAGAGGAACTGATTGAGATAAGAAGACATATTCATGCCCATCCAGAGGTAGGGACACATTTGCCTAAGACCACTGCTTTTGTAAAAGAGAAGCTTAAAGCATTTGGTTATACACCAGAGGAAATTTGTGATAGTGGGATTGTTGCTACGATAGGTGGGAAAAAGCCTGGGAAGACCTTTCTTTTAAGAGCAGATATGGACTCATTACCTATAGCAGAAGAAACAAGCTGCTCATTTAAAGCAACTAATGGCAGTATGCATGCTTGTGGCCATGATATGCATACCACCATGCTTTTAGGTGCAGCGAAGTTGCTTAGAGCATATGAAGATGAAATTGAAGGAACCGTTAAACTAGTTTTCCAACCAGATGAAGAAGGCTTTACAGGTGCTAAAAAAATGCTTAAAGCTGGTGTACTAGAAAACCCAAAAGTAGATGCGGCTATGGCATTACATGTTCATTCAGGGACACCAACTAATGTGGTTTTATATGGATTAGATACAAGTATTGCAGGGTGTTTACGATTTAAAATTACAGTTCATGGTACAGGATGTCATGGTGCTATGCCAGAACTTGGTGTAGATCCGATTAATATTGCAGCCCATATTTACCTTTCACTACAAGAAATCATTAGTAGAGAGATTTCAGCTACCGAGTCAGCTGTTTTAACCATTGGTAAATTTGTAGGAGGCGACGCAGCTAATATTATTCCTAATCAAGTTGTTATGGAAGGGACTATTAGAAGTTTCTCTAAAGAAATGAGTGATTTTATTTTTAAACGTATGGAAGAGATAACGGTGTCTACAGCTAAACTCTTTAGAGGAGAAGCTCAGGTTGAAGAAATGTCTTCTGTACCCCCTTTAAAAAATAATACAGAGCTTGCTACTGAAGTGGCATCTTATGTAAAAGATATTGTTGGAGAAAAATCTGTTGTTTCTTTTAAAGGTGGCGGTATGGGTTCAGAAGATTTTTCTTCTTACGCTTATGAAGTCCCAAGTGTGTATTTTATGCTAGGAGCAGGTTCTAAAGAGGAAAATGATTTATATGGTATGCCAATGCACCATCCTAAAGTAGTCTTTAATGAAGATATTTTAGTAACAGGTGCTGCAATGCATGCCTATAGTGCAATCATGTGGTTAAAACACCATTCAGGGCAATAAGAGATAGCTAAAAGCTTTAAAAATTGAAAATAACGATTTGGTAAAAAAGAAAAGTATTTACCAAATCGTTATTTTTTTATTAGGAATAAATGGGTAAATCTAAAAAGGCAATATTTTAAAAGGATGAATAACAAATATAAAATATTTCTATTAATTATTTGAAAAATTAAAATATTCGTGATAACATATTACCGACAGATAGTCAGTCTAGAAGTGAGGAGAAAAGAGATGAGAGTTGTAAAGGATGCAGAAGAACGCAAAAATGAAATACTGGATGTAGCAGATCAGCTTTTTAGTAGAAAGGGGTTTGAGGGAACAAGTACGAATGAAATTTTAGAAGCAGTAGGGATTGCCAGGGGGACACTGTATTATCATTTCAAATCAAAAGAAGACATTATGGATGCTCTAATTGAGCGATATAATACACAAATCTTAGAGGCAGCACAAAAGGCTGCTAATAATAAGCAATTAACGATTTATGAGCGTTTTATGCAAGTGATTTTGTCAATGCAAATTAGTCAATATAGTAAGGAGAGTGAGGGGCTTATTGAAGAAATTAATAAGCCACAAAATCTGCTCATGCATCAAAAGATTAAAAAGATGGTTATTCAGAGTATTACGCCCATATTAAGTGCATTAATTGTGGAAGGTATTCAGATGGGTTTGTTTGAGACAGCTGTACCCTATGAATGTATGGAAATGATCATGATTTATGCGACCACTTTATTAGATGAAGAAATTATTGAACTAACAGAGGAAGAGCAATATTTACGTATAAAGGCCATGTTTATCAATCTAGAAAGAATGTTAGGGTGTGAGCCAGGAGGTTTAAATGAATTAACAGAGTTATTAGGAGGCAAATAGAAACAGTCTCATTAAGGGAGGTAGAAAGGGTGCAAACAGAAACCAAGTCGTTTCAAAAATTTCTTTTATTATGGGTGGGAGAACTTGTTTCAGCCATAGGGAGTGGTTTAACTTCTTTTGGATTAGGTGTTTATATTTATGAGCAAACAGGTAAAGCGTCAGCCATGGCATTAGTAACCTTATTAGGCTTTATGCCAGCACTTCTTTTAAGTGTTGTAACAGGCATATTGGCGGATCGATATGATCGAAGATTATTAATGATTTTAGGAGATAGTTTATCTGTATTAGGACTTATTTTTATACTACTTTGTATGTTAAAGGGAGAAGCCAAGTTGTGGCAAATTTGTGTAGGGGTGACCATTAGCTCTATTTTTACATCTTTAGTAGAGCCTGCTTATAAAGCAACAGTAACAGATTTGCTAAGTAAAGAGCAGTATACTAAGGCAAGTGGGCTTGTTCAAATTGCAAGTTCTTCTAAATTTTTAATTTCACCTGCATTGGCAGGGGCATTACTTTTAGTCACAGATATTAAATTTTTACTCTTAATAGATATTGCTACCTTTTTTGTAACTGTATTGTCAACATTAGTTGTACGTAAGGGGATTAAAGTAAATAAAAATTATGAACAGTTAAATTTAAAGCAAGCGTTTAAAGAAGGATGGGAAGCTGTTTCTAAGAAGCATGGCGTAGTACTATTAGTTGTGATAACTTCTTTTTTAACCTTTTTTATGGGCTTTATGCAAACCCTGGCAATGCCAATGGTTTTAGCTTTTTCAACAAGTACAGCAGTAGGTGTTTTAGAGACAATTGTTGCCTCTGGTATGTTGGTTTCGAGCATTATCATTGGTTGTTTATCCATTCAATCAGGCTATTTAAAGATACTTTCTAGTTCATTATTTCTAAGTGGAGTCTTTATGGTGCTTTTTGGCGCAAAAGAAAATATGCTGTGGATTACAATAGCAGGCTTTTTGTTTTTTGCAACCTTACCGTTTGCCAATGCCAGCTTAGATTATTTAATACGTATCAATATTGATAACAAGGTGCAGGGGCGTGCATGGTCATTAATTGGCTTGATTTCTCAGTTAGGCTATGTTGCAGCCTATGCGCTTTCAGGGATCTTGGCAGATTATGTGTTTACACCATTACTTGTAGAAGGTGGCCTTTTAGCAGATAGCATAGGAAGATGGATTGGTGTAGGAAGTGGTAGAGGAATAGGATTATTGCTGATGATTACAGGACTATTACTAGCTGGCATGTCCGTACTACTTTATTTTGTTAAGCCTGTTCGAACATTAGAGAAGGGGGATGCAGTATGTATTTAAGATTAATTCGAAATGACATTCAAAAAAGTAAGTTTATCACCTTTATCACATTTTTATTTGTAGTGTGTGCTGCCTTGTTAATGTCGCTTGCAACACTGCTTATTGTTCAGTTATCTGGTTCAATTGATACCCTTATGACCAAGGCTCAATCACCGCATTTTTTGCAAATGCACCAAGGTTCAATTGATGAAGAAAGACTTGGAAGTTTTGTAGCACATAATGAACTGGTAGAGGCATTTCAGGTATTAGAATTTGTGAATGTTGAGGGAAGCAAAATTGTTCTAGGGAAAAATAGCTTATCTGGTAGTATGCAAGATAATGGATTATGCGTGCAAAGTCAAACCTTTGATTATCTGGTAGATTTAGATGGGAAAGTCATTGAGCCAGATGAGGGAGAGCTTTATGTTCCGATTTGTTATATGAAAAATGGGATGGCAAAAGTAGGGGATGAGGCATCTGTTTTAGGCAGAAAATTAATGATAGCTGGCTTTTTAAGAGATTCCCAGATGAATTCAGATTTAGCATCCTCTAAGCGATTTTTATTAAATGAAAAGGATTTTGAGGCCATTAAAGAGGGTGGCAGTACAGAGTATCTTATTGAATTTCGTGTAAAAGATTTAGACACATTAGGAGCTTTTGAGACAGCCTATAATGCAGCAGGTTTAGAATCTAATGGACCAACTATTACTTATTCACTTTTTAAAATCATGAATGCCATTACAGATGGCTTAATGATTGCTGTGATTATATTAGTAAGCCTTTTAGTGGTGATTGTGGCGTTACTTTGTATCCGATTTACGCTTTTAGCTAAAATTGAAGAGGATTATCAAGAAATTGGTACTATGAAGGCGATTGGTATTAGAGTAAGAGATATTAAAAAGATTTACCTAGCCAAATATGGTGTCATTACAGCAGTAGGATGTATAGTGGGACTGGTACTAGCTCATGTTTTTAAAGGGATATTATTAGAGAATATTAGATTGTATTTTGGCGAAAGTAAACAGGGAAATTGGACTTATGGTATTGGAATAATAGGTGTACTTTTGATTTTCTTAATTATTATGGCTTATATTAATAAAATCTTAAAAAGCTTTAAAACCTTATCTGCTGCCGATGCAATCCGCTTTGGAAGTGTTCAAGAAAAGCAAAAGTCTACACAGTTTTTTAAATTGACTCATAAAAAGTTTTTATCTACGCATACCTTTTTGGGGATTAAAGATCTATGGATGCGTAAAAAGCTCTATTTAACCATGCTTATTGTACTTGTTATTTCAACCTTTATTTTGATTTTACCGAGAAACTTATATCGTACGATTTCAGCAGATACATTTACCGGCTATATGGGCGTTGGAGCTTGTGATGTGGTCATTGATATTCAGCAGATAGACAATATTGAAGCGCAGGCTGAAACCGTTTTAGAAAGTTTAAAGCAAGACATGCAAGTAGAAGCCTATGAACTACTCACAACTAAAACATTTGAAACCCTTTTAGAGGATGGCACAAAGGAACGTTTGAAGGTTTCACTAGGGAATCATCAGACGTTTCCAGTTCAATATATAGAAGGAAAAGCGCCTGTTTGGGAAAAGGAAATTG